>CAZUYZ010000101.1:0-10088 GCA_964624365.1 uncultured Puniceicoccaceae bacterium | reverse complement strand
TGGAAGAATGGGGCAAACTCATCGGCGATGTCCCCGCTGCGACCGCCATTCTCGACCGCTTCCTCCATCACGCCAACCTGATCAAAATCAAAGGCAAAAGCTACCGCATGAAAGAAGCCGCCAGAACAACGATTGACCCATCATAAACGTGGGGGCTCATTGCCGCCCCACACCCCTGCTAGGGCTAACAAAACTTAAAGCAGACCTGCATAAAGTTCTCGACAAAACCGACACCAAAAATCAATAAAATGAGCATCTTCAAGTGGTACACTTTAACCCGCAAAAAAGTGGTACATTTTAACCCGCAAAATGACAGTACAACGCATAGTGAATTAGCAACGTTTATGTTCACCTTCATTAGGAGAGTAACAAAAGTGTTTATACTTTGATTTAAAAATTTTTCATTTCTGTTTTGAGGGCTCTGAATGTAACCAATAAATCCATCTGAAGATGAATAACTATTTAAATTTATTATTTTTTCGAAATCGTAGATAGGCTTCATTTTATGGATTTTTTTTGATTACGGTTCCATCCGAAGAAACAGTAATTTTTTTACTTTTTGTTGGCGATTGACCTGGCTTATTACCCACTTTCCATTCACCACCAGCTGAATTACTATGATTTGTATGGCTTTTTTCAAAAACTTCACCATAAATTCCTCCTTTGCCTGTCCCTAAAAAATTCCTTCCAAACACTGAAAAAAGTTAATTTAAAAATTCCAGCATTTTAAGATAAATTACGCAATAAAAGCATCTTAGGTCCCAAGCTGCATAGGCGATGAGTTTTACCTTATGCTTTTTCAATTAAACCCTTCTTTCCATTGAGTTTCATCAACAAAATACTTATCAATATAAAATCCTTCTTCTTCGACATCATTTAAAGGATCAATCAAATTAGGATAATCACAGAAACCTGACATTTTACTCAAACGGGCAATAGCTTCATTGGCTTTATTAAACGAGGAATAGATGCCTATTACTTTAATACTATCTTCGTTATTACTATTTTTGATTAAGTGTTGTAACAAATAAACGTCCATGATTAATAACTTATTGAGATCGATCTCCAAATTTCTTTAGCTTACTAAATTCACTACCTGGACCTGTATTATAGTTTCCTGGCCCATGCCTCTGATCCATTAGCCTTTTTGCAAAGTCCTTACCACTTTCGCCTTGCCTCGGCCTTTCCCCCTTTGCCCAACTAGGAGTATCTGTTGATTTTTCTTTCTTAGATTTTTTGGACTTTTTGTTCTTTTTAGTGTTTTTTACTACTTCTTTAATATTTTTAACAGCTTTGACAGGATTTTTTACCGAGCGTCCAACCTCTGCAACATTCCCCGCATAGCCCATGTACTTTTGAGTACCCCTTCTTTGCCTGTCCCTAAAAAATTTCCCTAAAAAATTCCCATGACAACTTTTGCAATTACACCCGACGGATTCAGGATAAACATCTTGAAGTTTGCTTCGTTCGAAAATTTCAAATATCTTTAGGTTTTTGTTTCATTCTAAACTCGGAGGATATATTGTCATCAACAACTCAATATTGAGTTTACTTGCAATATTTAACACATTTTTCGGAGTAGGAATCTCGAGCAAGTTACATCCGCGTAAATCGTCTGGCTCAATTGCTGTATCTAAAGAAAATTTAAAATGGCTAGAGTTGTCCAGATTATCGAACCAGTTATTCAGTGCATTCAGAAAAGAGGTAATTTCGTCAAAATGCTCAGAAACTAAGTTTTTGGTCGATATATCTAGAGAAAGCCTAAGGTCTTCAACTAATTCTGGATTAAAGTTAGAAAAAAAAGATGATTCACTGAAATCTTTTGCAATAGCTTTGATTTCAGCTTTTGACCCACACCTAATATGAAAAACTGTAAACATGATTATTTTACTTTTGGCCGACCTGAATCTTCCCATTCTTCATATGCATCATCGAGTTGTTCATTAGTTGCATCGGGATTTCTACGCTTTGGTGTCTTTTTTACATTTTTCGGTTTCCAAAACTTGTGAAACCAACGACGAAATTCAGGCAAACGTTCGAAAGCTTCCTTTCCTTTCATGCCAAGTTTATATGGATTTTTAACTGAGCGCACCCCATCTGCAACATTCCCCGCATAGCCCATGTACTTTTGGGTGTTACAATCAAAATTTTCGTCGATGAACTCGTTTACATCATCAGACAAGTACTCGTCGTAGAGGTAATCGACTGCTATACCAACTCCAATCCAAACTAAGGCTGGCACTGCTTCTCCGGTTGGGTCATAGTAGCTGACTGAATTATTTAATACATAGGCATAAAGATTTGGCCCATCAATGAATCCCGCAGTATCCCGACTGAGCCAGCGTCCTAACTCCGAGTCGTAAGCGCGATATTGAGCAAGGTGTAGATCGCTTTCGTGATGATAAAAATGCCCGGTGTAAAGAAAGTCACTTTCTTTACCAGTTCCGGCAGTCCGAGCTATTTTACCCCACAAGTCATAATCATAGCGAGATTCGATATTGTTGCCATTTGAAGCAATTACTTCCCGAACACTTCCTAGATGATCACGAGTATAGAAGAAATCATTTGCTCCTTCGCTAAAGCCGAACCAGTAGTAGTTTCTCAGTACGCTTTCACTTGTATTATTACGCTTTTGTAGAATCTTGCCGCCGGCCCAAAGATACGTCTCGTTACTCTGTTCAACACCATTGACTCGTTCAATAATTCGTCGTCTACGATCCTGTCCGTCGTACTCAAACTCGGTTTCATTGGAACCTTGTACAATATGGGTGAGACGATTTTTAGCGTCCCATCGGAATTCGCGTAAAACACTTCCACTTGCATCGCGTTCATAGCGCAGGTTTCCACTCAAGTCGTATTCGTAGCTTTTCTCCTCAGCGGGCAGAGTCAATTCGTAGCTTTTAATCGGCGAAGTATTTCCGGAAGCATCTGTAGCGTATACATCAATAGTATTTACTCCTTGATTTACTTCAACTTCACGACGGAAAACAAAATTACTGCCCCCCGGATTACTCAAAACGATAGCACGTTCGTAGTCGTTCGAATTGACACTAACTTCGACAATGGCGGGCTCGTTTACATAGCCTTCTACCATGGTCGTGCCAGAGTCTCCCTGACGATCCATCTGGTTTAAGTTGTTATGGTGCCAGTAAGTTGAATTCGAGCCAAGAGACTGGCGTAGTCGGTTGCAAACCAAGTCATATTGCCATGAACTATTTCTTACTAGTTCACCATCATTATTAAGCAGGGTGGCGTCCTCTAACTCGTTGTTGCGGGTGTAGCCTAAATTGTAGGTCTTGTTATCCGCAGTCGTTGAACCTAACTGTTGCTGCCATTCCTGGATGCGCCCGCCGGAATCATAAGTATAAGCAAACTTAGAAAGTGTTACGCCATCAGACCCAGTATTATGAATTTCCTGAAGATGTGTATCGTTAGCCGTACCAGCTACCGAGTAATAATCGAAGGTAGCCGTAATACCATTCGGATAGCCAATAGCGTTAACTTTATCAGTGTAGTTAACTGTATTATAATTGTAGTTAAACGTTCCCAGTCCGTTCGTCTCAGCGCTGATTCTTCCCAGCGAATCGTACTCATAATCGACGAAGTGAAGTATATCGCGCGGAGCGTTTTCAGTATCGTGGCGGACTTCTTGGCGATCAAGACGTCCCTGAAAATCGTAAGCATAGCGAATAGTGTCATGTGCCCAGGGACCATCAACTTCATAAAGCTTGCCTTCGCTATTGATGGCAGTGGAGATGCTGAAAGGTGTATATGAATAACTTGTTGTGCCCAAGCCATCCGTACTGACAGTAATCCTCCCAAGGGGATCGTCGTAGGCAAAAGTTTCATCGGCAGTGGCAGTATCGGTATAGTCGGCTGAGGCGAGCATATTATCCACATAGTAGCGGTAGCTAGAAGTAGGCTGGCCCGATGCGATGTCGTTGGGCATTGTCATTGTAGCCATGCGAGCACTGAGTGGCTCATAAGTGAATTCTGTTCGGGAATTATCGGGATTAATCCGAGCCTCTATTTTACCTTGGGCATCACGTATCCATTCGGTGCGATTACCCATTGGGTCAATTAGTTTGTGTAGGGTGTCGTTGCCATACCACTCATATCCAATGATTCCACCATCGGGATCTTGTTCGAATATTAGGCGGCGGAGGGCATCGTAACGATAACGTGTCCAGTTACCGTTACGGTCTCGAAAAGCAGCCAGATCAAGATTCTTGTAGTCATATTGTTCGAAAGTACTGTCAGGGTGAGTTGTTACGGTAATGCGGTCAAAATTGTCATAATCTAATGTAAGCGTGTAGCCTTCAGCATCCCTAACTGTACGAAAGCCTGGAGTAACTAAGTTCCCTTGAGCGTCGGTTAGGTAGCTGTATTCAGCAATAGTGACAAATTGAACGGGATTTTCAGGGTCGGTCTGCTCTACACGAATCAGATAGCCTTCAGTATCTGCGACACCATCAAAGTTACTATCATAAGTGTAGCGGGTACTTTCAGTTTTAGCACCTTTAGACATAGTCATCAGCTCCGGCTGACCGACGCTGTTATACTGAATGTTTGTAACTGTACCAGATGCTTCGGTAATGGTCTGAGGCTGGTGATTTACGTAATTAGAGAACGAGACCATGGTCTGAGATTCGCCATTCTCAAATACTTTTACAGCTGCAAGGTCGATGTCGTTAGAGTAGTATTCATATTCCCATTGCCTCCCAAGAGGATCAGTTATAGCGGTCAACTGCCCAAATACATTATCGTATTCCCATTGACGCATGCGCCATACTGGTGTGCCGTCTGGTCCTTCGATACGCGACACGGCTTTGGTTGGAAGACTTCCATCACCCGGCGCAGAAGGTGATTGTTGCCCTTGATAGTTAAAGAAAACACGACTGCGATCTGGCTTCTTAACACTGCCCGATACACCGGTGATAACGTTATTAATTGCGAGAAAGTTGTAGCTATCTGCCTGAAAAGGATCTCTCCCATATCGCTTGAACTGTTCTTTGGTCCAGAAAAAAGTGTTGCGATAGCGAAGCTGATTATTTGGTGGATTGAAGCTCACAGTCTGTCCACCGACTTTTACGGACGAAGGGCCACTAACCCAAAACTCACTGCCATTTGATAAGGAAGCTAAATCAAAAATCAGGTCATTACCTTCGGAGCGCTCTGTCTGTCCTAGTGGATCAGTGGCCTGAATATAGCGTCCCGGCTCAGCATTAATACCGGGGAGTTCACCAAATTCAAAAGTAGTGGTACCATATGGAGTTGTTAATGAAGTGATGAAATCTACATTGGTCGGATGTTCGTAGTTAAATTCGGAGACAATTCCCTCTGGATCAATAATTTTCCAGAGCTGTCCATTACTGTTGTAAAGAAATTTAGCTTCACGACCGAAAGGATCGGTTACTTTGCGAATGCGGGTTGTGTCCGAAGTAAACAGATCCCCATTCTGAGGTGTATATTCTACGATTGTAACACGGTTTTGGGCATCTCGGATAGCCGAAAGCCGAAGGCTACCATCATATTCCAATGTTAGCGCATTGCCCTGTGGATCAACGAGTTCCTTTAGCAGAAAACGTGTAGCAGGATTGCCTACCGGCTGTGTAAATACAAGTTGTGAACCACTCTCGTTGGTCAATGCATAACCAGGCCCACCGTCAGTGGTATCAATGTAGTCGAGTTGTGGACGTTCCTTATATTTTTTTCTGTAGGTACCGGCGGTTTGGTCATATTGATAATTGTGGTATTCACCACTACCAAGAACAACCCGAGCATTTGTTGTTGGGTTAGCGCTTCCCTGAATATCAACATAAGTGTTAAATCCATAACTCCAACGCGGTCCAAAATTACCATAAGCTTCCTGCCCTAAGTTGAGCGAACTGCGCTGATCATAATTCAACTGAAAGATAACATTTGGCCCGTAAGGCGTTGCATACTTTATAGGCGTATCGATCAAACGCAGCCCTGGGTTGAGCAATCTAAAGGAATAACTAGCCATCCCTTCATTGCCTGAAGTATGGCAATGATTCGGATCATTTCCTTCATCATCTCGACCATGATTGCAGTGGCGCCCATAGACAGTTTTTGCTTCATCGGCTGAGACAAGAGAATAACCTTTAGGCAAATTTTCTGGTTCGGGTATCAGGAAATAACCACTTGATTGGTTGTCGATAGCAGCCTCATCAACAAACGCATCATATTTTAAATTGATGTCTTGCACCCGATATTTCCCTCCACTTTCTTCAGTCACTGAGGAGTAATGACTGAATGACCAGTGTATAATCGAAGGTACAGGAATCGGAGTACCTGCTTCACGCTTAATTACTATCAGATTCCCACCGGACTCATGACTATGTGCAGCAAGTTCATAAAGTGATAGACCATTTTCAATAAATTCGCGCTCCTCTTCTTCGTCATGAACATCGGGAAAAATCGGACGAAAGCCAAGCGGTACACAAATTTGATTGGCAGCTATGAAGCCGCAAAAAACATTCTGCTCCGGTTGATTTTCAAGAAACCACTGAATTTCTTTGGCCTTCATCAATGCTTCGGCTGCATACCCACCTAGTCTCCTTGTACTAGCTTCTTCAATTAAAGTACTTAGTTTTTCTTTCTTACTGAGAAGAGCAGTTTGACGTAATAGCCAAGCTAGAGCTTCTTCAGCCAAACGACGATCTGAAGCATTTTCGCTATCTTTACTGTTATGCCAGGCGGTTTCATAAGCTTCCAAAGCATTGACAAAGTATCCGTTGCGCCACCATATTTGCCCTTGTTCGATCAATAAGTTCATGCATACAGGCGAATCCGGTTGTTCATTGAGGTAGCTTTCAATGGCATTTGCTGAATCTACATTAAATTGTCCGCCCTGATTACGAATATTACCCAAAAGAACAGCTAAGCGTTTACTGTTAGCCTCTGACATATTGTGGGAATGCTCAAGCGGCAAAGGACGAGAAAGAACACGGCTGAATTCCAATGCCTCCATGGAGGCATTTTGAGGTATTTCCTGATCAAAGGATGGTGCCTTCGCCGAAGATATTTGAATTGGACGGTTGCTTTGTGGTGTGTAAACTGGTTTGGGTGGAGTCCAATTTCCCTTAAATGCTTCATTAATTAACGGTTTTTGTTCCGCATCCTGACTACCAAAGGCAAACGTACTAATAATGATAAGAAGTATGGTAAAGATGAGTTGTTGTTTCATATATAATTTTTTTGAAATTCTAAATTCAGATTTCAATAGCCTCTGATGGTTTAGTTAATCGGAATTCAGGAGCAATTAAATCGCTTGGATTATCAGTAAAATAAGATGAATCAAGGGAAGCATCTAATGGAAAAGGATCCGCAGGGTCATCTTCACCATCGCTATCGCTATCTGTTTCATGAGGATTAGTACCTAAAGATTGTTCATAACTGTTGGTTAAACCATCGCCATCGCTATCAACTTGGTAGACAGCGATCCCCAATTCAAGAAAGCCAATGCTGTCATCAAGCCCATCGTTGTTTAAATCACTGTCAGCCAAATGTATATCAGAAGTTAAAGGATTGGTTGCTGTAATTTTAACTTCGTCACCATCTTTAAGGGTATCTCCATCGGTGTCTGGATTTACTGGATCCGTCCCCGCTAAATATTCTTCAAGGTTAGTAAAACTATTGATAGTGCCGTCATCATCAAAATCATCACCTGGTAACACATTCTCTATCGTGTTGATCGCATCATTAGGATCGGCATCAACAATTTGCTGCTCCCAGTCGTCGTTCATGCCATCTCCATCCATATCGTCTGGGTCTACAACAGTGAAAACTATAGTTTCAGGCGCGCTTTCCTGAACATCATCTGCAACGATCAGTTGAGCGATGTAGATGCCAGGCTGATCAGCAAGGAAGGTTGGATTAACTGCGTCAGGATCTGAAATTACTGCTGTACTCGTCTCCGGATGAAAAATAAGGGCCCAAAAATGGCCCAAGGGATCACCGTCGGCATCACTGGAACCACTGCCATCCAATTGAACCGTGTCTCCTATATTCACGGTCTGGCCCAATCGAGGATCAGCTAATGGTCGCGCATTTTCGGTACTGATTACAGCCGTATCCCATGCGCTCTCGACCTCTCCGTCGTCAACAATTAGTTGGACGACATAGGTGCCGGGTAGATCGACCATAAAACTGGAATTGACTGTTTCTACATCCGACAGAATCGCAATACTGCCATCTGGCACTGAAGGCAAAGACCAAAAGTAGTTGAGTGAATCGCCGTCTACGTCATTGGAGCTGCCGCCGTCTAGTTGAATAGCTTCGCCGATTATTGCAATTTGATCCGGTCCAGCATCTGCCACTGGAGGTGTGTTCTCAGTTGTAATCAGGACAGTATCAGGGTCGCTATCCAAGTTGCCATCGTTGACAATTAGTTCGATGATGTACTCTCCCGGAACATCGACTAAAAACTGAGGATAAACTGAATTTATGTCTGAAAGTGTGGCAGTACTTCCTGTCGGTACCGACACAAGTAACCAGGAAAAATTAATAAGATCGCCATTTACGTCACTGGAGGCACTTCCATCAAGCGTAATTAATGGACCAACTGATGCTTTTTGATCAACGCCAGCGTCGGCTACAGGTGATACGTTGGCTGTGCTGACCAAAACTTGATTTGACTGGCTGTCCAGACTGCCATCATTAACGATCAACTCAGCTACATACTCCCCAATGACATCGACTTGAAAACTAGGGTTAACAGGATTTGAGGCAGAAAGTGTAGCACTACTACCCGCAGGTACTTTAGGTAGAGACCAAGAGTACTTAAGCGGATCGCCTTCCGGATCACTGGATCGGCTGCCGTCGAGAAAAACAGTGGCACCGAGTGCAGCAACCTGATCAGGCCCGGCATTGGCTGATGGAGGTAAATTCGTATCAACAAAAGCTCCGTTCACAACGAATTCGGCCAGCTCCCAGTAGTCTTTCCGATGGCCTTTACGTATCACCAGCTTCACATAGGCTGCCTCGACAAGGCCCATGTCCAGGGTGATTGAACGGTTCTGTGCTTTTGGCAATGTACCGCTGGCAATCTGAGAAAAACTGATCCCGTTCAAAGACGTCCACACCTCAACATCTTTCGAGAAATACCGGCCTTCAGCTGTTCCTCCATGAATGACGACATGGTCCAGCAAAGCTGTATTACCGTCTTTGAAGGAATAGACAAACTCTTGAGGAGTTTTTGGTTTACGCTTGCTGGACCATCCGTCCTCCCTCGTGACCCCATTAGTCAAATCTTGCACTACATAACCACGACCATATTGAGTGTAGTTGGAAAGTGAACGTTCAAGGATACCCCCATTGCCCGGCAATACTAGATTGACCCTATTCGGATCAACCGGTACTTCTGCATCCGCAAGTGTTCCGTTTACGACGAATTCGGCTAACTCCCAGTAATCCTTCCGGTGGCCTTTCTTTATCACCAGCTTCACATAAGCTGCCTGAAGAAGACCCATATCCAGAGTAATAGAACGATTACGGGCTTTGGGTAATTGATCTTTGGCTACTCTGGAAAAATCGGTTCCGTTCAGGGAAGTCCATACTTCGACATCCTTCGAGTAGTACTTGCCTTCAGCGGTGCCTCCATGAATCACAACATGATCTAACGAGGCGGGTTTTCCATCTTTGAAGGAATAGACAAACTCTTGAGTCTTTGGCTTACGTTTACTGGACCAGCCGTCCTCATTCGTAACTCCATTGGTCAAATCCTGAACCACATAACCGCGACCGTATTCAGTGAAGTTGGAAAGTGAATGTTCGAGCTTTCCACCATTTTTCGGCAAGACCAGATTGATCACCTGCAAATCATTGTCTATAACACTTGAGCTTTGATTTAACTCACTTGAGTTGTCTGCAAATACCTGGACAACTCCATTTAAAAATAATACGGCAGTTAGGAGGGAGGCCCATACGGTTTTCATGGTTTCGCAAAGAACCGAGAGGATTTCTTTCTGTCAAATGATTTTTAGCGCCGCTCCTTTGTTCGAGGTAGCTCCATTAATTCTTAAAAGTCGACTTGGGTTCTGCTTTGTAACCCACTAATCCACGCG
>CAZUYZ010000100.1:0-2608 GCA_964624365.1 uncultured Puniceicoccaceae bacterium | reverse complement strand
ACCAGCGGTACCTCTACACTTATCGCAAAGAAAACGGCGAGCCTTTGACGATCCGAAGTCAACACGCCCGGGTTGTTCCGCTTCGTGCCTTCTTTAAGTGGCTGTGTCGGCAGAATCACCTGCTCTACAATCCGGCCAGTGAACTGGAATTGCCCCGCCTCGAGAAGCGATTGCCAAAGCACATCCTCAGTCATCAGGAAGCCGAGACGATCTTGAATCAACCCGACGTAACCGATCCCTTCGGAATGCGTGACCGTGCGATCCTCGAAGTGCTTTACTCGACCGGTCTTCGTCGAATGGAGATCGCCAATCTCAAGTTGCATGACCTGGACAGCGACCGGGGCACGTTGATGGTGCGCCAGGGCAAAGGCAAAAAAGACCGCATGATCCCGATCGGGGATCGGGCCATCCTGTGGGTTGAAAAATACGTCGAAGCCGTGCGGCCGTCACTGGTTGGACTGATTGACGACGGCACCTTATTCCTCACCAATTTAAACGAGCCGTTCACGCCGAACCGATTGACGCAGCTTGTCCGCGACTATGTGAAGGCCTCCGAGATCGGCAAGCAGGGGGCCTGCCACCTGTTCCGGCACACCTGCGCGACGCTCATGCACGAGAACGGGGCCGACATCCGTTTTATCCAGCAACTGCTCGGTCACGCCGACCTCTCAACGACGCAGATTTACACGCAGGTTGCGATCCGTAAACTGAAGGAAATCCACACGGCCACCCATCCGGCCAAGGTCGGAAACACTGTTCTCGAAGAACTTAAGGCGGAGATCGAAGACGATGACAGCTAGCTTGCAGACTGTGAAAAAATCCTCCATATTTGAAATCATGTCAGAAATCATATTTGAAGTTATTGAAGACGAAATCGACGGTGGATACTCCGCAAGTGCCTTGGGGTACGGCATCCATACCGACGGGGAGAGCCTCGAAGAGCTTCGCCAAAACGTTAAAGAAGCGGTTGAATGCTACTTTGATGAAACAATGAAGCTTCCCGGAGTAATACGCCTTCACTTTGTGCGTGACGAAGTCCTTGCAGTATGAAGTTGCCGCGTAACTTAAACGGGTCGGATCTGCAAAAGGCACTTCGTCGCCTGGGCTATGAAGCAACACGTCAGCGCGGTTCTCATGTGCGTATCACAACGCAAGTCAATGGGGAGCATCATGAGGTCATTCCACAACACCGCCCGATCAAAACAAAGACCTTGTCGAGCATTTTGAAAAGCATCGCCAAGCATCACAAATTGAGTGTTGAAGAACTGCTCAAAGAGATTGGCCTTTAATCAGTTTATCTTTAGCCGCCTAGCTGCTTTGTCTGTAAAAGCTTGCTAAGATGTCTAAAAAGTTGATGATCTCTAAACTTTACTGTGTCGGTTCCTGATGCGTAGTCAGGAAAAAAAACCGCGCCTAGAAAAATTTTTAAATGAGAAAGGAGATGCCACCGGGAACGAGCTTCTAACTAGCTGAAACGCAACGGGAAAACCGGCCTTGTCGCTACGACACCTTGTCGGGCTACTGTGTAGCCGCAAACAAGGTAGGAAGTAAGGCTGACGATGTCATTCGTGTTACACCTGATGGTGTGGCTTTTCCTCCCGGAGCTAAGTATAAGATCCCTGATAACTATGTTCAAAATCCTCACCGCTCAGGAAGTTACGGTGAGGTAGTCGACGGGAAGTTTAGAGAAAGGCTTCGCATTGATCCGGCTACTCCGCCAGGGAAAAAAGGTCCAGAGTATGGACACTATCATCTTGATGGTGGAAAAGAGCATTTTAGTCCACGCCCTGGCGATAGAGATCCCGGGTTTTGAGGAGGCTTACATGATCAAAATATCAAACATATCAGAGCTGAACATCAATGACTCTATCTTAGTCAAAACTATCGTTTTGATCGATTCGGTAGAAATGATTTTAGATTATATAGAGAATTACGACGATCAAAGTTCGAGCACTAGAAAACTGGTTTTTAAGCATTGCGCTAAAGTAGAATTTAAAATCAATCCTGGATATGATTCTCAAAACTCTCTTCTGGATGCGAAAGAAAGTCCCTGTGAAGAAGGGCGTTGTATTCGTATCGAAACGAATACAACTGCGGGAATAATAGAGATTACGTGTGCAGATGTGTTTTTATCTGAGTCGATTACTGAAGCATGAAGTGATATCAATGCCGCAACTGGCCATCCACAAGCAATGGTTCCAATCGACCGTCCCGCCCCGGTTGCCCCCTGGCTGGCCCCGCCGGATATGGTGGGGTCACTTCTTCCGCACAAGGACATTATGTCCAATTTTCCCACCCTTCCTTACGTCAGGGCCGGAGCCCTCGCAGTCGGTGACTGCTCAGACAAGGCTCCTTGTGAAAAAGAGACATAATGTAGTCTTGTGCGGGGCCAGCGGCAAGTCAGCCGGGGCCAGCCAGGGGGCAACCGGGGCGGGTCTCCCGGGTCGCCGTTTGAACGTTCCCTGTCTTTCATTCAGACTCCGTCCCGATGAATCGGGACTTCGCAGCATCTTCAAAGCCCCCGCGCCCGGGCGCCTCTTCATTTGAACGGTTGATCTCCGATGCCTACCTTTTTAGCCGCCTGGCCGCCCGTAGCCGAGAGCCGCGG
>CAZUYZ010000099.1:0-12442 GCA_964624365.1 uncultured Puniceicoccaceae bacterium | reverse complement strand
AATAGCTTCCCAGAGCAGGTCAATGACGATACGGACGGTGATGGTTTACTCGGCGAACCCGCGGGCTTCCAAATTCTTACCGGCAACAACGAACCTATTTATCTGGATTATGCCAAACCGGTTATTGGGTTTTCTATCGATAATGCCTTAATCAAGATACTTGATTTTGTACATCTGAACGGAAGTTTCGCTTTTGAATATGGAACACCTTACCGGATTGGACTCGACATCCTTCCCGGGATTGCTCCACCTGAAGTGACCGATCTACTTCCGAGTAGCTTTGAGTTCAATAGTCTAACGGTTGGAGCTACGGGTGTGGATGCATTTGTAGGTATCAATGGTGATGATTATTTTGATGATCCCGAAAATTCAGATGCAGTGGGCTTAGTGATTGATGACTTGAATCTAGCATTTGGTATTTTCACTCCAAGTGTTATCGATATGATTCAATATCCGAAGTTGGAGCCATTCAAACCTCGTTATATTGCTTTGAAGGCAGATGCAGGTCTCCTTGGTTTCGTTGGATTGGGTGACATCATTGATATACGTGTCAGCGACGTTAGTGTTGCCTTAAACACAGGGCTCGGTGGAAGTCTTGATTTTGCTTCTGCTTTCCCTGCAATCGACACGGATGAAGACGGTAACGTCGACATACCGGTCGGATTACCTGTCAGTACGGGTACAACTACAGAGCCTATTTACTTCGACTTTGATACTTTTTACCAAAGTGCCCGAGTTGAAAACATGATTTTGACAATAGCAGATGTCCTGCAGATCAGCGGCGGATTCCTCTTGGAAACGACAACCTATGATAATGTTGACTTCAATCTAGGTGACTTTGGCGGGTTGTTCGATGGACTTCCGAGTGTCAATAATGGTGTATTGGAAGACGTCGACGCTCTTGGCTTAACCATGGGCATATTTGATGTAAATATGTTTGTCGGCTTGGGTGGCTACTTCCAGGATACAAACGATAATGGTCGATTCGATGAATTGGATGAAGTCAATGAAGATGCCAGTGGATTTGTGTTGGAAGATGTCGATGTCGCAATGATTATGATGAGGCCAGTATTGCCTATTCCGGTTCCTTTTGAGTTTCAGTCAATTGTAGCGGAAGCTGATCGTGCCGGTTTTGTTGGGGTTCCGAACATATCAATGATCGCTGAAAATGTTAATTTCAGCTACAACGCATCTAATTTTGCCTCAGCTCTATTTCCTTTAATACTGCCATCTGTAGATTTTGTATCCAGTTTCGGTCAGGACGGGCTCGTGTTTGAAGGTACGAATGGCTCAACGATAAATTTCGACTCAAGAGGGTTCGATATTGGGCTGTCCGTTGAGTATGCAGAAATTGATATATTTGGCACGGTGTTCCTATCGGGTAGTTTCTCGGTGCAACTAGGTAAGACCGAAGAAGTCACTTTGACTGATGGTCGTCGTCAGACAGTGACTACGATGACATTTGGATTCAACGACAACTATGGTTTTGTTGGTGCAGGTCCCTACTGGGTTGATAGCAATGATGATAACCGTATTGATGAGGGCGATACACCGAATGATGTTCCATTTGGTATTGCATTGAACAATATGGATGGTGGGTTTGCCTTCATGCGTACCTTGGCCGGTGACCTGATTCGATCCGGTGAAGTCGGTCTCTATTTTGCTACAAATCTCTCGGTCGAGTCCGTTAACTTTATTGGGGCTGGTGTAATTGATATGGAAGTCAACAATCTCGCGTTACAAATGAATCTGGGTATTGGATTAGATCTCCAGTCGACAGATCCTTCGCAGTGGTTAAGCGGCGATGTGATTGATTTCAAACAGTCATTTGGTGTAGATGGTTACGCAGTTGACACTGGCAATCCTGCCGAACCGGTTTTCCTGGATTATGATCAGTTATTCTATCGTCTATCTGGGCAAGCGATCCTAAATCTGTTTAATGTTATTGAGTTCAATGGGGCCTTTGATTTTGAGCTTTCATCGACTACGTTTACTGCCTTTGTGAGCGCGTCAGCCAGTTTGATTGCACCGCCATTTAGTTCAGAAAACAATCCAACGATTCTGGGCATTGCAGCAGGTAGTTTGACCTTTGATTTCTCTTCTGAATTTAAACTTTGGGGGGCTATCAAGGTAGCAAGTAATCTGGATTTCCTACAGAGTGTGGGTATTACCTCCAATGCTGAATTTGCCTTCCAGGTGAATACCACAGATGAAGCTAAGCAAGTGACTTTGCCAGTTGTTGGTTCGGATGATCAGACATTTGATCTACGAGCACAATCACTTGGCTTCTTAGGAGCAGGAGAATTCGCGTTCAACCTTTCTGGGCAGGAATTGTTCAAAATGATTGGTGAAATTGATTTTCAGGTAGATACAGACGGTTTCACTTTGTACACTAACTCGCTCCTTTCTATTGGACTAGCAAATGATCCTATATTCAGTTTTGATGTGCTTGGGCTTATCACACTAAGGACAACAGGATTTGCTGGTAAATTGTCTGCATCTTTAAATACTGGCCTTCCAGACTGGGCAGGCGTTGATATTTCTGCGAGTGACTTCCTGTTGATATTTAACACGGCTGGAGAGGAAATTACCTATACAATACCGGATTCGCTGGATCCAGTTGACGGTTCTCGTGACATAACCATCTCTGCTTCAGCTCCAGGCTCTACCGGTACGGATGGCTACTTCTTTATTAAGGCAGATGCTGACATTACTATAGGTAGTTTGTTATTGCAGGGTGAAGTTGAGTTTCTACTAGATGCTGCAAATGATGTAACATTAGCCAATGGTGATGTGATTCCCGATCTTGCAACGCTGACTCTATCAGGTGTCAACCTGACTGGCTTTGCTGGGTTTGGTGGTCCTGCTAGCAATCCAGGCGCAATTGGTATTGGGCTCGATGATGTTGATTTTGGATTGGTTATCTTTTTCTCAACAAATGTACTGAGCCCTGGAGCCTACCTAGCCTCCAAGGTCAATGTCGGTAAGGCGGGTATTGTGGGAGTTCCCGGTGTCGTGATGGAAGCCAATAATCTCGAGTTTGAGTTGAACCTTGGTTTTGATCCGTCAAATACTTTAGCAGTTGTCGACTTCACCCAGTTTGCTGAAGGCTCTTTTGAGGTTGGGTTAAATTCGAGCGAGTCGATTGTATTTGATTACGACAAGCTGTTGTTTAAAGGTCAGGGCGAGCTGCTGTTCTCCATGTTTAGCCTCTTCCAATTGGAGGTAGTCGTCGATATCGAGTTTGCCGAGTCGGATTTGACCTTATTTGTGGATGGCTCCTTTAAGTTCGGACTGGAAGCATTCGAAACAACCGGACTCTTCACCTTCCAGGACGGTCTTGGTTGGGCAATGAGTATGGATGTATCCTACAGTTTGGGTAACTTGGGAATCGGACCTTTTGACGAAGCAATCCTGGAACTGGGTCTTGGTCTGGTGATAAATACAACGTCCACTGATATTGTTTACGATGTACCCCTTGATTACAGAGGTATTGTCGGAAGTGATCAGGTTACAATTGGTGCGGGAGCACCCAACGGTGATGGTACAAATCAGGATCCAGGTTCGTACCTATCCTTAATCGGCACCGGTAAATTAGGCATTGAGCCAGTCGCGATTGATGGAACGTTTGTATTTAGTTTTGATGATGTATTTGCTCCCGGTGGCGCAGGTACTGTAGAGGATCCAAATCCTGAACCGATACCAAATGCTTCTGATGAAGGTGCCACGGTTACTGAATTGGCCTTCACTATAGATAACGGTGAAATTATTGATCTACCACTGGGATTAGGTAATGCCGAAGCCAATGGGTCCTTTGTCATTCAATCAAAACCTGGATTTGGGTTGAACATCTGGGGAACTGCCACTGTAGATGCAGATTTCGAGAGTTTGGAAACAGTCGGTGTTTTCATGGACTTTGGTGCATTCTTCGAAGTGAATACTACCGATGAAGTAAAGACAGTTACGTTAACCCGACCAGATACTTCCACCGAGTTGGTTAGCGTCGCGCCGCGTACTTTTGGAATGGGTGCCGAAGGTGAAATCGCATTCGAACTACTGGGCCAGGAGATGTTTAGTTTAGATGGTCGTCACAGCTTTGAGGTAACGGCTGATTTTGCTGAAGGTGGGCTGATGATTTACTCCGATGCAACCTTGGATATTGGTAAAGATGATGCTGGAAACTCATTGTTAAGTTTCGATACTTCGGGTCTGTTTGCTGTCAACAGCAGTGGCTTTGCAGCAAAGCTTAACCTGGAACTGGTAACTGGATTACCGGATTGGGCTGGCCTTGGATTAGAATCTACGAGTGAATTCTTCTTCCAGCTCAATACAACGAGCGAGGAGGTATCCTACACAATCCCATCAAGATTTGAGGCTTTTGAAGGTTCTCGCGAAATTACAATCGGTGCAGCACCTCCCGGAGCAAGTACAGCACAACCTTACATGTATCTGGGAGCAAATGCCAAACTGAGCCTATCCAACAACGTAATGGTAGAGGGTGACTTAGGCATAACCTTTAGCTTCGGAACTGATATTGAGCTTTCGTCGCTTGGCTTGGATACCGGTAGTCGGTCAAATGTCCTACAAATGTCGATAGTGGGTACTGACTTAAATGGCTTTATTGGTTTGAATGGCCCGGCTGATAATCCAGGGGCAGTTGGTTTTGAATTATCAGACGTTAGCTTTGGAACAGTTCTATTCCAGACTGTAAATCCAGTCCTTTCAGAGGTCTTTATCGCTTCGAAGTTAGAAGTCGGTTCAGTTGGAACTGTGGGCATTCCTGGTATTACTGCGACAGCAGAAAATTTTGCTATCGGGTTGAACGTTGGTTATGCCTATAACGTTGCCTTAGCAGCTGCTACTGTCTCACCATTAGCAGTCAGCTTCCCGGATACATTTACGGATACTGACGGTAAGTTGATTCTTAATGATGCGTCAAGTAATCCCGTCGAACTTGACTTTAAGGGACCCACGTTCGAAGCCTCCGGCAACATGCTCCTCAATTTACTGGATGGCGCACTGTATCTGGACGGATTTGTAGACCTTGATGTTACAACAACGGAAGTCTCGATCTTTACCACATCAACCTTAGCTATTGCTGGATTGCCTTCCAGCCGCGGTGGTACTCCACTTTACGAAACCTCTGGTAAAGGCTTCCTGTCTTTGAGTCTCAATGGTATCGTTGCTAGTCTGGAACTTTACGAAGGATTTAATATTAATGGTCTGATTGAAATCGACCAAACCTTCAATCTGACTCTCAACACAACGTCTCAAGAGTACACTTATGTCGTACCAGATGAATTTAGGTTTGATGAAGCAGATAATCCAAACGGCCTTAATTACGATCAACTTGTCATTACTGCAGGTGCTCCACAGATAGATGGCAGTGAAGAGGTGCCTGCGAGTCCTTACGTGGTATTGTCTTCAAGTGGCACTATGACACTCTTTGATGCAATTGATTTTGAGGGTGATTACTTCCTCCAACTGTCTGGTCAAGCCTTCAAATTATTTGTCAATGCAAGTACAGAGTTTGGTTCTTACGGAGAACTGACGGCCACGAGTAATTTAGTAATTGATTACAGCGATGGAATTGGTCTGATTGGTAGCTTAGAATTACAGGGCAAGTTGAAGTTCGATCCAATAAACATAGATGGACAACTAACTTTAGATATCAACACCTTTGAATCCTTCCTACTTTCCGCCTCCGTTAGTGGTTCGGTGAATTTAACTTCATCGCCGTTTAACTCAGGTACAGATCCTATCGTGCTGGGTAGTGGAGCTGGTGAATTTGTATTTGATGTATCCTCAGGTTTCACTGTCTGGGGGGTTGCTACGGTAGATACAAATCTTGAGTTCTTGCAAAGTTCGGGTATTGATGCGGATGCTGAGGTCTTCTTCCAGGTAAATGATACACTCGAAGCAAAGCAGGTAACTTTGACGTTACCCGATATGACTAGCCAGACTTTTGATATTCGTGCTCAGTCGCTCGGATTTATAGGCTTTGGTAAGTTTATATTCAGCCTTTCAGGTCAGGAGTTGTTCAAGATGATCGGTGAAATCGATTTCCAAGTCAGTACTGAAGGGCTTAACTTATATACAAATTCTGAGCTGGTGATCGGGCTACCCAATGAACCGATACTTAGCTTTAACGCACTTGGACTTCTACAGGTAACACCCAGTGGTTTTGCCGGTAAACTGTCAGCATCTTTGAAAACCGGGCTTCCTGATTGGACGACAATTGATATTTCTGCGGCCAACTTCCTGCTGATATTCAATACAACTGGAGAAGAGGTTGTTTACACGATCCCTGACTTTTTTGAACCGATTGAAGGCTCTCGTAGCGTGGTCGTTTCTGCTGTTCCGCCGGGTCTCACAGATCCGGGCGGTTACTTCTACATTAAGGCAGAGGCGGATATTACTGTGAGCGATGGTTTATCCTTGCAAGGTGAGATCGAGTTTTTGCTGGGAGGTACAACCGATGTAACTTTATCAAGCGGTGAGGTAGTTAATACCTCAGTACTAACGATATCTGGTGTAAACCTGAATGGATTCATTGGCTTAAATGGTTCCAGCGATAATCCGGGTGCGCTCGGTATTGCACTTGAAGAGGTTGAATTTGGAGTCGCTGTATTCTTCTCATCAGACATTTTGAATCCTGGAGCGTACATTGCATCCAAGATCAACATCGGTAAGGCAGGTCTTATCGGCATTCCTGGTGTTGTGATGGAGGCCAATAATTTCGGTGTTGAACTTAACCTCGGCCTTGATCCGTTGGATCCAACCGCAGTTGTCGATTTCACTCGATTTGCTGGAGGAGCTTTTCAGATCGGATTAGGCTCCAGTCAACAGATTGCCTTTGATTACGATAGCCAGTTGTTTGCTGTTCAAGGCGAGATGTTATTCTCACTGTTTAATCTCGTTCAGTTGGATTTGGTGGTTGACCTGGAAATCTCCGAGTCAGAACTAGTCATATTTGCGAATGGCCTTTTGAAGTTTGGTTTTGTTGAGATTGATACAACAGGCATATTTATCTTCAAGAAAGACATTGGTTGGGCAATGAGTATGAGCCTGTCGTACAGCGTAACTGGTATTGGTCCTTTTGAAGACGTTAGCATTAGCCTGAATCCTGAGCTGGTGATCAACACAACCGGAACTGACATTGTCTATGATGTGCCACTCGTCTATCAGGAGACCGTTGGAAGTGAGCAGTTTATGATTTCTTCATCAGCCTCCGGCGAAGAGAATACTAGCCAGGGTAGCAGTTCCTATATGGCTTTGATCGGAGATGTTTCTCTTGGACTTGGAGCCATTGATGTGACTGGTCCCGGGGTCTTTGACTTGGGTGATGTTTTCGGCCCTGGAGGCGCCGGTACGAGTGAAGGTGCGGATGAGCCTGATACAATACCGGATGCTTCCGATGAGGGTGCCACGATGACCGAGTTGGTCTTCTCTATAGAAAATAGCAGGGTAGAGCTACCGGGGATTGGTGAAGGAGAGGCCAATGGATTCTTCATTCTCAAGTCGGAACCCTTTGGCTTAGATCTCTGGGGAGCTGCAACAGTCAATGTGAACTTAACTACGCTCGAGGGCGTTGGGATATTTTTTGAGACGGAATCAGCAGTTGAGATCAACACAACCGATGAAGACAAGACAGTGACAGTAACATCACCAAATGCTGCAGCTCAGGAGGTGACCATAGCTGGCCGGACGCTTGGCTTGAATCATTATGGTAAAGCCTCCTTTAGAATCGGTGATAATGAACTCTTCAGCTTAGTTGGACAATTTGGCTTTGAACTCGAAGCCGACTTTAGTACAGGCGGCATGTTGATCTTCGCTAGTGGAACGATGAACATTGGTTCAGAGACAGATCCATTATTCACCTTTAATGTCACGGGATTGTTTGGCGTCAGTCTCAAGGGCTTTGGTGCAAGGCTTGAGCTGACTTTAAATACAAGTTTGCCTAGCTGGACGGGTGTTACACTGGAAGCCGATGCATTTACTTATCAAGTCAATGTGACCGGAGAAGAGTTCTCTTATACGATTCCCGGGCGCTTTGAACCATCGGGTGAATCGCGCACAGTTACAATTGATGGAGTTGCTCCCGGGCAAGGTTCCGCTGCGCCTTATATGTACATAACTGCCGGCGCTAAGCTGAGCATCGCGGATAAAGATACCTTAGAGGATCTATTATTCTTAGAAGGAGAAATTGGAATCCTGTTCACCTTTGCCACAGGTCTTCAAGTATCCTCTTTCGGAATCAACGTTGGCCCACGTCCAATTGCGCTCCAAATGAACGTAACGGGTACTAACATGAGTGGATTCCTTGGTTTGAATGGCCCACCAAGTGACGACAATCCAGATGCGATTGGTTACGAGATAACCGATGTTAATTTTGGTGCTGCTATGTTTCTAACTGCAGGCGTTGGAGCAGGTACACCCATCCTGGAGTTGTATACTGCTGCTAAGTTGAGCGTAGGTGCTGCCGGACTTGTTGGTGTACCCAATGTTACTGCAACCGCGCAAGATCTCAGTATTGAGATAAATATGGGTGTTTTCTATAATGCTAATCTATTGGCTCCAGTTCCATTTGGTCCCTTACCATATGCTATCAACTTTACGAATTTCCCAGACGGAAATCTTACGCTTACGCCTGAAGGTGCATCACAACCTCTAGTCTTAGATTACAATGGACCTACGTTTAGAGCATTTGGTCAGGTGTACTTCATACTGTTTGATGGCGTCGTTCACATGGATGGGTTTGTCGACATGAAACTGACAACAACAGAGATTTTTATTTTTACTCAATCAGCGGTAAGTCTTGGTGATAAGCCGATTGGACGTGGCGGTAATCCATTTTACGAATCTTCGAGCCGAGGTCTGCTCGCTATAAGTACAGCTGGTATTGCTGCTAATTTAGAGCTTTTCGACGGTCTCAGTATTGATGGCCTGGTCGACATCGATCAAACTTTCCTATTCCGCTTGAACCTTACCTTCGGCGATTACGTTTATGAGATACCAGAAGAATTCCGATACGATCCCGATACTAATCCAAATGGATTGGACTATGAAAACGATGAATTTGTCATCTCAGCAGGTGCTCCGCAACTGGATGGTACTTTTGAGGAACCAAGCCCCTATGTGGTATTCTACTCAACTGGAAGTATGACGCTGCTCAATCAAATTAAGTTGAGCCAAGGCACTTACTACTTCCAGTTGTCTGGAAGGTCCTTCAAGTTATTTATTGATGCGGCTGGTGATTTCGGTTCATTAGGCGGATTCACAGTCACGACTGATTTGACGATTAATTATAGTCTGAGTGGAGTCAGCATGGTCGGTACTGTGGAGTTGACTGGCCGACTGGGACTAGCTCCTTTGTTTATTGATGGATCTATCCTACTGAATGTCGATACGACTGTTTCACCTTTAATTACGACGAGCATCTCAGGGTCTGCAGTTCTTCAAGGAACTCCGTTTAATGCCGGTGAAGAACCCATTGTATTGGGTAGTGTTGCGGGTACATTCACCTTCGATCTCTCCGAAATTTTTGCCTATTGGGGAGTTCTCAAAGTTGAAACAAATTTTGGCTTCTTACAAAGTTTAGGAATCACTGCAGATGCCGAATTCTTCTTCCAAGTAAATAGTACAAGTGAAATCAAACAAGAGACTCTGGAGTTACCTGGAATCAATCCTCCCGATAACATTAGAAACTTTGAAATACAGGCGCAAAAAGAAGGATTCCTTGGTTTTGGTGACTTTATTTTCAGCTTCCTAGGTCAAGAACTTTTCAAATTATCTGGAGAGTTCGACTTTGAGATAACTTCTGACAATCTCGCCTTGTATGCGCGTGCATTGATGTTTGTTGGACTACCTGACACAACCTTGTTTGAGTTTGATACGATTGGTCTCTTCATGATAACACCTAGTGGTTTTGCAGGTAAATTCACTGCAACACTCGGAAGCGATTTCCCAAGTTGGACTGGCGTTGCTGTGGATGGAGATAGTTTCATGATTCAGTTTAACACAACAGGAACAGAAGTCTCCTATACACTTCCCGAGGAATTTGATCCAATTGACGGATCCAATGTAATCACAGTTGATGCGGCTTCACCGGGTGCAAGTCCGGGTCCTTATATGTACATTGGAACGGGAGGCTCCACTTCTCTGTCAATTGGTGGCAACCTTATTCTGGAAGGGTCTCTCGATATACTATTTACCTTTAAAGATAGTGTACAACTTTCGGAAGTTCCGCTTCTTGGTGCAACCAGTCGCTCAAATGTCCTCCAGATGTCGATTACAGCCGCGGGAATGAACGGATTTCTGGGTATCAATGGACCTGCAGATAACCCGGGCGCGATTGGTTTTGCGTTGTCAGATGTTGACCTTGGTTTGGCTTTCTTCCTCACGGCGGATCCAGTGAATCTACTGATACAAGAAGCCTTTAGCGCCTCGAAGTTAAGCGTAGGTTCTATCGGCTTAGTGGGTGTGCCCGGTGTAACCGCAGTTGCTGAAAACTTTGTGATAGAGACAAATCAAGGTTACTTCAACTTCCAAGGCGTAGTTTCTCTATCTCCATTTGCAATAGACTTCAGTCAATCGTATGAAGGCGGAAAACTTACGCTTAATCCTGGAAATACGGCTAATCCCGTTAGTTTAGACTTCGTCGAACCGACCCTTAAGACATCCGGCAATATGCTAATTAGCTTCTTGGACGGTATCGCATATGTTGATGGATTTGTAGATCTGTACTTCAGTCTCTCTGAAATCATAATTTTCACAGATTCCACAACCAGCCTTGTTGATTTACCCACCAGGCTTGGAGGTAATCCATTGTTTGAATACTCAAGTCGAGGTCTTCTGGCTCTCAATGGTAGCGGGATTGCTGCGAGTCTGGACCTTTCGGGGGCAGTCAATATCGAAAATTTGATTGAGATTAGTTCGGACTTTAAGCTTCGTCTGAACACTGCTGGAGAGGCCTACACTTACGAGGTGCCAGAGCAATTCCGCTACGATCCAACGACTAATCCAAATGGTCTCGACTACGAAAACGACGAACTTGTGATCTCAGCGGGTGCTCCACAAATTGACGGTACTGAGGGCCCGGCAGAAGCTTACCTCGTTTTCTCGGGTAGTGGTGCTATAAAGCTCGCCAATGCTGCGACTTTCAACGGTGACTACTACTTCCAGTTGTCTGAAAGCTCATTCAAGATCGCCATTGGCGCCAGCTTCAGCCTGGGATCATTGGGCAGCCTCTCAACTTCGGGTAGCTTGACCCTTTATTTTGGGGATAAGTTTGGACTCGTCGGCAGTCTTCGTTTGGAAGGTCAACTCAGTGTTGGTCCGTTTGCAGTCACAGGATTGTACACCTTTGACGTCAACACCCTCAGTACCAGTGAAGAAATCCTTCGCTTTGAATACGATCGCGAAAGCGGTGAAGTATCCGCTAATCCGCAACCATACACTATTGCTGGTAACACCACTAAAATAAGTATCGCTGGTAAACTGAGAATATTCTCCTTCGAAATAGAGCTAGAGGGTAGTCTGGAAAGTTCGGATGACTTCTTCGAATTGCGGTTTAGTGCTGCAGCTAGCTTTTTCAATGTTGTCGATATCAATTTTGAAGGCTTCTTCAATTCAAATGGCTACTACGATATAAGCGGATCTGCAGCCTTGAACGTAACTCTCGCGGTGGTCAGCATCAACGGTGATATTGAGTTCCGCTTTGCTGAGCTGGATGATGGTAATAAGCATAACTATGGTCGTCTGAACGGCACATTAAGTGTCGATGTCGATATGGGCTTCTTCACGGTTACCAAAACACTTGCCGGATTTAAAGCGGAACTTGAACTGACTGAGGTGAGTGCAACTGCA
The DNA here is from genome assembly GCA_964624365.1 of uncultured Puniceicoccaceae bacterium. Taxonomy (GTDB): domain Bacteria; phylum Verrucomicrobiota; class Verrucomicrobiia; order Opitutales; family Coraliomargaritaceae; genus Lentimonas. The sequence continues at coordinate 574 of CAZUYZ010000099.1, read as the reverse complement.
AATGTAACCGCAACAATTGCTGGTATTTCTGTATCTGAGAGCAAGACTTGGAGCCTGGGTCCTCCGCCAATCATTGCTGAGCAAATTGGAACCATTCTTTATCTGAATATGGGCCCTAGAGGTAATCTGCGTAATGAAGGTGATCTTTACAACGACATCATTTCAGAGACATATAGAATTGAGTCAGTTGGAAGTGATTCGATTGAGGTCAGTGCACTTGGGGTGAAAGAAACCTTTACCGGTGTTGAAGAGATAATAGCGAACGGTGAAGAAGGTTATGATGCGATTTTCGTTGGTGAAGGCGTCACGAGTAAGCTCACTTTTGATATGGGTGAAGGTCCGGACTCGGTTGTTCTTCTCGGTGGCGGTATCGGCAGTGTCATCCGAATGGGTGCTGGCGACGATACTGTGCTTTCTCAGGCAGGTGATGGCTATTCAAACTCCAGAGACGATTTCACATTCTATCTTGGCGATGGCGATGATGTATTCACCGGCTCAGAGTCACCAGAGACGCTCTATGACAGTGGCGGTGACAACGTTATCAATACGCGCGGTGGTAATGATCTGCTTACAC
>CAZUYZ010000098.1:0-12379 GCA_964624365.1 uncultured Puniceicoccaceae bacterium | reverse complement strand
TGCGCTCCATTAACAACGTTGTCGACGTCACGAACTACGTGCTTCATGAAACCGGACAGCCGTTGCATGCATTTGATGCGGCTAAGATTTGCGGTGGCAAACTACACGTGCGCAATGCGAAAGTAGGCGAGCCAATCATTACCTTGGATGAGAAAGAACGCACGCTTTCCGCTAACATGACAGTCATTGCCGATGCAAAGCGTCCATTGGTAGTTGCCGGTATCATGGGATCGCAGGATGCAGAAGTCGACAATGCTACAGTAGATGTGGTTCTCGAAGCTGCTTACTTTAATCCCAGCTCAGTTCGTTCGACGGCGCGTAAACTTAAACTTACCAGTGATAGTTCCTACCGGTTTGAGCGTGGTATTGATCCTCAAAGTGTTGAAACTGCAGCACTGCGTGCAATTGATTTGATTCTCGAAGTTGCCGGTGGTGTGGTTGATGGAAGTATGTTGATTGCCGGTGGTCCGGTTGAAGCGGTTAATACCATACAAATCCAGCCGGATGCAGTGCGTAAGTTTGTCGGTTTTGAAGTGAGTGACGCTGAGATACACAACGCATTTGAATCGCTTGGACTAAGTATATCGACCCAAACGAAGAGTGAAGCCGAAAACTGGGATGTTAGCATTCCTTCCTTTCGCGGTGATCTTCAGCGTGATGTCGATCTGTTTGAAGAGTTTATTCGTATCTACGGCACCGAAAAGATTCCTGAATCTACAGTGATCGCACGTGGAATCAGTCATAATGATCACCATATATACACCTTTAACGACGCAGCTGCGGACTACCTGACAGGGCAAAATTTTGATGAGGCATACTTGTATTCACTCCGTGATCCTGAAGAGACGAAGCACTTTTTTGGCGAAGAATTGTTTAAATTGCTGGCGCTGGAAAACCCCTTGCAAAGCGATCAGAGTCATCTGCGCCCATCACTAGTTCCCGGGTTGTTGGATGTTCTGAAACTTAACAACGCCCGTGGTACAGGAGCGACCCGTTTTTTTGAGAGTGGTCATGTCTATCGTGAACTAAAGGGCGAGCTGGTTGAACTCATTTCCATCGGTTTTGTAATGATCGCCGATCCGGTTGACCGCAACTGGCGTCAGCGCGAAAGTGTGGATTTTTATACCGCGCGTACCATAACCAATAACATTCTCGAACTAGCTGGAGTCGATCCAGCCAAGCTCAGTTATCAGCGAATTGAGGAATGCAAGCTTTGGCAGGGAAGGCAATCCGCTTACGCCGGTGAATTTGGAAAAATGGGCTTTGAAAGCTGTGTCGGTCTGCTCAATGTGGAGACACTCAGAAATCGCTGGGAGATTGATGATTTGGTATTTGCTGGATCAATTCTCTTTCGACCGGATTTATTTGAGCGCAAGGTAAAACGCTCCCGCCACCGAGCAATAAGTAATCAACCCGCATCTATCAAAGATCTAGCGCTCATCGTCGATCAAGATGTCCTTGCAGGGGAGTTTGAAAAAGAAATTACTCGATTTGCTAAAAAAGTCACACAAGGATTTGACTGCGAAGCAGTTCAGATTTTCGATGTCTACGAGGGCGAAGGTCTCCCCAAAGGCAAAAAGAGCCTAGCCGTCACCATGAGCTTTCGCGCCATCGACCGAACGTTAAAAGATAAAGAAGTGAACGCAGCATTTGATAACATCCAGAAGATGATTGTTGAGAAGACTGGTTATCAGATTCGGAAGTAGTCGAAAGAGCCTTTTCTTTGCCAAACCGAAACCGGCGGTTGAGTAAATGATTACGAGAAAACAACTAATTCTCAAGGCAACTTCATTTGTCTCGTATCTTGTTGAGAGCTTGGAAAGCAGTGAAGAGAAAAACGGAAGAATCCGTCGTTAAGGGTGTTTTGTTCTTAGCTTTCATCCCAGGCTAACACGACAGATTGGTTACCTATTGGTAAGCTTTTTTGCTATCTTTTGTGTGACAATAATTTAAAAATATAAATGAAGTTACCTTGGACTGAAAGAAACAATGAGTGATTTTTGCTTTTCAAGCGAAAATAAAAAGATAGTCTATGATTTCTCTTCGCTTAAACAGGTATGTTCAAGATCAATGACATGAAGTGTTAAAAAATTAAGCACTGGAATTTACATCTGAATACGAAAACTATGAAAACATCCGATCTGTTCATCAAAGCTCTCGAGAATGAGGGAGTCGAATACATCTTTGGTGTTCCTGGTGAGGAAAATCTTGATTTTCTAGAATCGTTGCGTAAGTCGCAGTCGATCAAACTTATTCTGACCCGGCACGAGCAGGCTGCTGGATTTATGGCAGCTACTTATGGTCGTTTGACCGGTAGACCTGGTGTTTGTCTATCAACGCTTGGTCCTGGAGCTACTAATTTTGTTACAGCCGCGGCTTATGCACAGTTAGGAGCAATGCCGATGATTATGATCAGCGGGCAAAAGCCAATTTACCACAGCAAGCAAGGGCAGTTTCAAATCGTCGATGTGGTCGGGTTAATGCGACCGTTGACCAAGCTTTCCAAGCAGATTACACACGGTAACAATATTGCTTCAACTGTCCGAGAAGCCGTACGTTTGTCTGCGACTGAGCGACCTGGCGCGGTCTATCTGGAGTTGCCTGAAGATATTGCTGCAATGGAGACGGATGAGGTGGATTTGTTCTCTCGTTCTATACGAAAGTATGCAACTGCGGAAGACAGCGTTCTGAATGAAGCTGTAGAAAAAATCAAATCGGCGCAAATGCCGCTCGTGCTGATTGGAGCTGGCGCCAATCGCAAGCAAGTGCGTGGCGCAATCCGCGAGTTTCTCGACAAAACAGGTCTCTACTCGTTTTGCACGCAAATGGGGGCTGGTGTCGTCGATGGTCGCAACCAACGTTTTCTTGGTGTTGCTGCTCTTTCAGACAAAGACTATGTGCATTGTGCGATTGATCGTGCCGATTTAATCATCAATATTGGGCATGATGTGATTGAGAAGCCGCCGTTTTTTATGGAGCATGGTGGCAAGGAAGTAATTCACCTAAATTATTTTCCGGCAGTCGTCGATCCAGTTTACTTCCCGCAGCTCGAAGTCGTCGGCTCAATTGCTGAATCGGTACGGCGGATCGGAGATCGGATCGGATCAGTTTTGAACTACGATTCGAACTTTTTCGAGCGTGTACGAAATGATGTCTGGGAGCACATTCATGAAAAAGACGAGGCGAAGGATTTTCCGGTGATTCCTCAACGTTTTGTGGCTGATGTGCGTAAGGCAATGCCAAGTGACGGAGTTGTGACGTTGGACAACGGTATTTACAAAGTATGGTTTGCTCGCAACTATCCAGTTTACGAATCCAATACTTTACTGCTGGATAACGCGTTGGCGACAATGGGGGCGGGTCTTCCTTCAGCGATGGCGGCAAAACTCATCAGGCCCGAAGCGTCGGTTTTGGCGGTTTGCGGGGATGGTGGGTTTATGATGAATTCCCAGGAAATGGAAACTGCAGTGCGTCTAAAACTAAATCTTACGGTTTTAGTTTTGCGTGACAATGCTTATGGAATGATCAAGTGGAAACAGAGTGGAATGGGCTTTCAAAACTGGGGACTAGACTACGGAAATCCTGATTTTGTTCGCTATGCCGAGAGTTATGGCGCTTACGGTGTGCGTGTTGAGAAAACCGAAGACTTTCTGCCGATTTTGAAAGACTGTATTGCACGTAAGGGAGTTAACCTGATTGAATTGCCGGTGGACTACTCGGAAAACGAGCGTGTCCTGATCCAGGAGCTAGAGAAGAAAACCTGCCTACTTTGAGGCTACAAAACGATAGACTATGTCAGATTCACTAACCGTTTATTCAGCTTGGACGCGCGAACCGGTTCACGAATTGCCTTATAACAGCGCCGCGGATGCTGACAAGTATTTGGAAGAGAGTGTGCAGCTCTGGAAGCAAGGGCCTTTACGCAAGTCAAAGCGTATTGAAATTCTTGAAAAAGCTTCGACGCTAATCAATGAGCGTGCCGAAATGTTAGCTAAGCAGATCGCTCTGGAAGGTGGTAAGCCTTACACGGATGCATTAGTAGAGGCACGTCGCGCAGCGTCTTCAGTTAAAGCTGCGGCAGAAGCGCTCAGTCACTCTGCTGGGGTTGAGATACCGATGGGGCTGACTCCATCAACCGAAGGCTACCGCGCCTATACACGTATTGAGCCCATTGGTCCGGTTGTGGCAGTCAGCGCGTTTAACCATCCACTGAATTTGATTGCGCATCAGGTTGCTCCCGCTGTTGCTGCAGGCTGTCCGGTGATCATTAAGCCTGCTTCGGCAACGCCGCTTTCCTGCCTGAGCTTTATCGATATTTTAAGAGAGGCTGGATTGCCAGAGATATGGGCGAGACCTCTGCTGGTCTCCAATGAGATTGCAACTAAGGTTATTACGGACCCGCGAGTTGCATTTTTCACCTTCATCGGATCGGCAAAAGTCGGCTGGTCATTGCGTTCTAAACTAGCTCAAGGTACACGCTGCGCTCTTGAGCATGGCGGTTCTGCACCGGTCATTGTTACAGGGGATACGGATATTGAAGACGCTGTTAGTCGATTGGTTAAGGGCGGTTATTACCATGCGGGCCAGGTTTGTGTGTCCGCCCAGCGTCTGTTTGTTGACAAAAAGGTGCATAAAGAATTTTTGGAGACTTTCAAAACCCGGGTCGAATCACTCAAAGTGGATGATCCACAATTGGAAAATACTGAAGTTGGACCACTGATCCATCCGAAGGAAGTCGAGCGTGTGCATGAGTGGGTTGAAGAGGCCGTTGAATCTGGAGCCAAGTGCGTTACCGGCGGAAAAATTTTATCGGACACAACTTATGCGCCTACGATTCTAGACCAGCCCGGGCCGCAGACAAAACTATCCAGAGAGGAAGTATTTGGTCCGGTAACAGCCATTTACTCGTATGACTCAATTGAAGATGCAATTGACCGAGCCAACAATGTTCCCTGGGCTTTTCAAGCAGCGGTCTTTACGCAAAATCTGAAAACTGCAGAGTTAGCTTCCAACAAACTAAATGCAGCCACTGTGATGCTGAACGAGCACACAGCGTTTCGCGCTGACTGGATGCCATTTGCCGGTTGGAGAGCATCCGGACACGATACTGGAGGGATTCCTTACACTTTTCACTCAATGACCCGCGAGAAAATGGTTGTTACGCGAGATCAAAATTAAATTTAGTTTTCCCATTGAAAACTACTGATTTCCAGCAAATGACAGTAGCTAACAAATCAAGCGCTCAGGCATATCGAATTCTGGTTGTAGACGACGAACCGGACGTCACTGAGTTGCTTAAATATAAGCTAGAGCAGGCAGGCTATCGCTGTAAAATGTTGAATGAGCCAGTCAAGTTTGTAGGTCTAACACGTGAGTTTGAGCCGGATCTGATTCTTCTTGATATCATGATGCCTGATCTAGGTGGACTGCAGCTCTGCAATATCGCCAAAGCGGACCCTACAATGCAATCAATTCCGATTATTTTTTTAACTGCTCGGGATGAGGCCGAAGACCGTATCAAAGGGTTGGAAGCTGGAGCGGATGACTACGTAAGTAAACCTTTTGATAGTAGGGAATTACTGCTGAGAGTGGAGAAGGTTTTGGCGCGTAATCGGGCAGCTTCGACCGTCGAATCTACGTCAGCAAATATTCAAATTGGCAGTGTTGTTCTCGATGAGGAGATACATCAGGTAACAGTCGATGGTGAAGAAATCGTTTTGACAGCTACAGAATTTCGTTTGCTCAAACTCTTGATGGAGCGTAAAGGGCGTGTGCAGTCTCGTGATAGCCTTTTAGCAAATGTGTGGAACTACGAATCCGACATTGAAACGCGCACGGTGGACACACATGTAAGGAGGTTGCGTGAAAAGCTTGGTGTTCATGCTGGCATGATCAAAACAGTACGTGGCGTTGGGTATCGTGTGAAGGACGATTAACGCTACGGTTAAATCCAAGGTTAAGGATCAAACCGTATATGGTTTTTTGAAAATAGCGCCGCTGCGTCGGCGTTCTGAAATATGCTCGATCTCATCTTCGTTCATAGGGCACGGGTAACTGGTTGCTGGATCGATCTTCCATTTGGCAGGCTTTAGCTCATGATCAACAGCCACACGATAATCAAAGACAAAGCAGTCGCCTTCCCACAGACTTTTCTCTTCCGGCATAAGTTCCAGGTAGCGTAATATACCGCCTTTTAAGTGATATACGTTTTTGAAGCCTTTCTTTTTTAAATAGGCGGTTGAACGTTCACAGCGAATGCCACCAGTACAGTACATTGCTATTTTCTTGTTTTCCTGTCCGGCAAGGTGTTCGTCCACAAACCGAGAAAACGCCGTGAAATCTTTTGTGTCCGGATTTATGGCTCCTTTAAATCGTCCTACGTCCACTTCGTAATCATTCCGTGTGTCAATTGTAAGGACGTCAGAGCTTTGTATTAGATCGTTCCATTCCTCTGGCTCAAGATAGGTGCCGACTTGGTCGCGTGGGTCGGCTTCTTCTTGACGAAAAGTAACTATTTCTGGCTTTTTTTTGACTTTGAATTTAGGGAAAGGACAAAAATCAGCATACGAGTATTTGATCTCCATGTGTTCAAAACGCTCATCAGATTTTAGCAATTGTATGGTCGAATCGATTGCTTCGTGCGACCCGGAACAAGTTGAGTTGATTCCTTCTTCGGCAAGTATGATAGTGCCGCGAAGGCCAATTTCTAATCCATGATTTACCAGCTTTTCCGCCCAATTGTCACGGTCGGGCAGATTTACAAAGTGGTAGAATGCTGCTATTTTCCAAGATTCCGGCATGATTCTAAGCAATTAATCTGTTTTTACTGCAAAGTGATGAGGCATGAGAAATCTGAATTGCCTCAAAGAACGGTTTGCGAGTTCAAATAATGTCACTTCACTCAACCTGATTTTTTAAAAGAGTGATTACGTCTTGAAACTTTGCGCCATTATTTTCGTCAGCTTGAACAAGATTTTCATGTGCTTTTAGGACTTCTTTGGCATCGGAAACCTTTATGTTTTTGAGCGAGGAGAAATTTTCTTTTTCATCATCATCGACGATGTTTTGAAGATCTTCATCGATTGTAAGTATATTCTGCAGCCCTAGATTATAAACTTGATCATGATTGCGTTCATCAAGATTGCAAAGGATCAAAATACCAACGGGTCTTTGCTTGCGGAGTTCAAGCGCTGTCCCAATAAGTATCCCAAGGAAGGTGCTGTCCATTCCTGTACAGTCTTTAAAGTCCAGTACAATATGGACATCTCCCTCATTTACTGCCTTCTCAATGAACTCGCGAAACGAATCACAATTTAAATAATTTGCCTTTCCGTTGATCTTGACAATCATCGGATCCGAATAAGCACTAACCAGAAAAGTGGGCTGCTGTGACTTATCCATGTGATTAGGCTAAGAAACAAGTGGATATTTAAGATTCGCTAAGGATATCACGAAGAACATACTTTAGAATACCACCGTGGCGGTAGTAATCAACCTCAATCTCAGTATCAATACGTAAAGTGAGATCAACAGTCTGCTTGCTGCCATCTGCTTTTTTGATTTCCATCGGGATTGTTTGTCCTGGTTTAAGCTTGTTACTCAGTTCATAGAGTGAAAAAGTTTCACCACCGGTCAAGCCAAGTGTCTGATCGCTTGTTCCCTCCTTAAATTGTAATGGAAGCACACCCATGCCAATTAGATTGCTGCGGTGAATACGTTCAAAGCTCTTCGCGACTACGGCTCTGACGCCAAGCAATGCAGTGCCTTTTGCGGCCCAGTCACGCGAACTTCCCATGCCATAGTCTTCGCCAGCAATGACGATCAACCCTGTCTTACGTTTCTTATATTCCTGACAGGCATCATAGATGTCCATTAGGTTTTCCTCTGGCATTAGCTTGGTGTAGCCACCTTCTTTGCCGTCTGCCATCTTATTCTTGAAGCGCACATTCGCGAAAGTGCCTCGTGTCATAATGCGGTCATTGCCGCGACGGGAACCGAAGCTGTTGAAGTCTCTTTGGGCGACATCGTTTTCTTTAAGAAAACGGCCTGCCGGACCGTCCGGTTTGATCGCTCCTGCCGGGGAGATATGGTCCGTTGTAATCGAATCACCGACAATAGCCAGTGGCCGAAGATCCTTTAGATCCGTGATGTCTTCGGTCGTCATACCAAAGCCGTCGAAGAAAGGCGGGCTCTGTATGTAAGTGGACGCAGCATCCCACTTGTAGGTGTCACCTTTGGAAGAAACAATTGCATTCCATTCAGGGTTAGCATCATCAAGGTCGCTGTATTTGCTTTTGAACATTTCGGGCTTGAGGCCGGAGAGCACAAGATCTTCAATTTCCTTTCTGCTGGGCCAGAGATCTTTCAGATAGACCGGTTTGCCTTCAGAGTCATTACCAATGGCATCGCGCATCAAATCAATATCCACCGTTCCAGCCAATGCGTAGGCGACTACCAGTGGTGGTGACATGAGGAACGATGCTTTAAGCGCTCCGTGAACACGCGCTTCGAAATTGCGATTGCCGGAGAGAACCGAGGCGCCAACCATGTTGCCATTTTTCAGGGCGTCTTCTATTGCCGGATCAAGTGGACCAGAGTTGCCAATACAGGTAGTACAGCCGTAGCCAACCAGATTAAAGCCGAGCGCATCTAAGTCCTTCTGTAGGTCGGTCGCTTCAAGATAATCAGTAACGACGCGTGACCCGGGAGCCAGCGAGGTTTTGATGAGAGGGTTTACGCTTAGTCCCCGAGCAACTGCTTTGCGTGCTACAAGACCAGCGGCGACCATCACGGAAGGGTTTGAAGTGTTTGTGCAGGAAGTAATGGCGGCAATCAATACCTGACCATGAGCAATTTCCGGAAGCGCTGTCTCGGCAACTGCAACCGCTGTTTCACCTTCATCACGTCCACCGGCGGCAACAGGGGAGGAAACACGTACCTTTTTACTGTGTTCCGATTCTTTAATCCCAAAGCCGCCTTCGGCAACTGGCATACTTAGAAGCTGTTTAAATCGTTCTTTGAGTACAGGGACGTCAATGCGATCCTGCGGACGCTTAGGTCCGGAAACCGCAGGCACGACTGTGCTAAGATCGAGCTCTAAATTTACCGAGTAATCGATTTCACCCTTGCGAGGTATACCGAACATGCCTTGTGCCTCATAGTAGTCTTTAACCTGTTTGATCTGTTCTTCGTCGCGTCCTGTCAGACGCAGGTACTCAAGGGACCGTTCGTCTACTGGGAAGAAGCCCATGGTTGCTCCATATTCAGGAGCCATGTTGGCGACCGTTGCACGGTCTGCAAGGCTCAGTTTTGCGGCACCTTCACCATAAAATTCAACAAACTTACCAACTACCTTTGCCTCACGTAATATTTCTGTGATGCGCAGTGTGAAGTCGGTTGCGGTTGTGCCTTCGGGAAGCTCACCGCTGAGGTGAACACCGACAACTTCCGGCGTTTGAAAGTAAACGGGCTGACCCAGCATCCCGGACTCTGCCTCAATGCCTCCGACACCCCATCCCACAATGCCCAGGCCATTGATCATGGTTGTGTGCGAATCAGTTCCAACCAAAGTATCCGGATAAAGAACACCGTCTTTTTCAAAAACAACTTTTGCCAGATACTCGAGATTTACCTGGTGAACAATGCCGATTGCCGGTGGCACGACACTAAATGTTTCGAAGGCCTGCTGTCCCCATTTTAAGAACTGATAGCGTTCCTTGTTGCGATTGAACTCGAACTTTAGATTTTCCAGGAATGCATTGGCTGATCCGGAACGGTCAACCTGTACCGAGTGGTCAATGACCAAATCGACTGGCACGAGTGGCTCAATAATCGCGGGATCTTTATCGAGTGCCGCAACTGCATCGCGCATGGCAGCCAAATCAACCAGAAGTGGTACGCCGGTGAAGTCCTGAAGAACAACACGAGCAACAACAAACGGGATTTCCTTACTGCTTTTCTCTGTTGCGCTCCAGTTGGCCAGGGCCCGAACGTCGTCTTCAAAGACTTTTTTACCGTCGCAGTTGCGCAGTACGGATTCGAGCACGATACGTATGCTAACCGGCAGTCGGGAGATACCAGCCAATCCTGCGTCTTTTTCAAGCGCAGGCAGACTGTAATACTTGGAGCCGTTTAGCTCGCGAATAACTTTAAATGGATCATTCATAGCGATAAATAACCTAAAATTGTATCAGTTTTGGAGCGCTGCTTTTACAGCTTCAAAGTTTGGTAAGTCGTGCGGATCTTCCAGAGATTCACTGTAGAGAATGGCGCCTTCTTCGTCGATCACGAATGCGGAACGCTTAGCGACTCCTTTGAAACCCAGAATTTCGGGGTAAAGTACGTCGTAAGCAGTGGAGACTTCTTTGTTGAAATCGCTCAGCAATGAGAATTGTAGTTGATCGACCTGAGCCATTTTCTCCTGGGTAAATGGACTGTCTACCGAGATGCCGAAAACCGTTGCATTTAAATTAGAATAAGCATTCAAGCTTTTGCTGATGTCGCACATTTCCTTCATGCAAACGTCCGTAAACGCAAAAGGAAAGAATAAGAGTACAGTCTTTTTCTTGCCTAACTGATCACCTAAAGAAACATCCTGAAGGCCATCAGCAGTTTTGGTTTTAAGTGTAAATAGAGGTGCTTTGGTTCCTGGTTTGAGTGCCATCTTTTATACAATTAGAATTTAGTGTTTAACAGACGAAAACATTACGTAAACAGACAACAAGGCAAGATGTAAAGCGTTGGATGCAATAAAGATTTTAGGGGTAGATCTCCCGAGGTATTTGAGATCAAAAGTCGCCGATTTGAAATTTTTAAACGAAGCAAGCTCATCATTCCGCAGCGAATAAAGTGCGCACATCTGATGCGTGGTTAGCCCAACAGTTTGAAGAAGATGCGTTTGCCAGCCTGAAAGATCATTTCTTCTCCCGATCGTTCGATTGTTTTGTTAGGGTCGTCCTGTTTGACCGAGTTGATTTTCACTCCGCCTTGTTGTAGGAGGCGTCGAACAGCACCTTTGCTTTCGAACAGTCCGGATAGCGCCATTACGTCGATTAATGAAGCACTGTCACTGTCACTGACCAGATCGCTCCAGGTAAAGATTGGCATATCGTCCGGCAGTTTGTTTTTGGAGAAAACCGCCTCAAATTGTTCGAGTTCATGCTTTCCAGCTTTCATCGAATGAAATTGCCCAACAAGAGAAGCTGCCAGATGTTTCTTTGCATCCATTGGATGACCTTCCTTAAGGGTCGCTATTTTTGTGTCATCGAATTCGAGCAGTAAACTATAATAAGTCCACATTGTGTCGTCACTAATCGACATTATTTTGCCAAACATTTCTTTAGGACTATCAGTAAATGCAATGTAGTTGTCGGCGCTTTTGGACATTTTTTTCGTACCGTCGAGACCGACTAGCAGTGGCATGGTGATGACTGCCTGTTCGACCTTGCCAGCGTCTTTTTGTAATGCACGGCCAACCAGCATATTAAAAAGCTGATCCGTGCCGCCGATTTCGACATCTGCATCCAATACTAGAGAATCGTATCCCTGAATAAGTGGATAAAGAAATTCAATGATCGAGATAGGGGCTTGCGACGCATAGCGTTTGGCAAAATCGTCACGCTCTAACATGCGTGCGACGGTCATTTTGCGAGCCAGCTTCAGGCAATCTTCAAAACCCATCTTGTCAAACCACTCACTGTTGTAGACCACAGTGGTTTTATTTTTGTCGAGTATCTTAAATGCCTGCTCCATATAAGTTTCGGCATTTCGGGTAATCTCGTCTTTAGTTAGCGCCGGGCGCGTATCCGATCGGCCGGAGGGGTCACCAATAAGCGTGGTGAAATCACCGATAATTAAAATGGCCTCGTGCCCAAGATCCTGAAATTGCCGCAGCTTGTTGAAGACAACCAAATGGCCAAAGGTGAGGTCCGGTCGGGTAGGGTCTACCCCGAGTTTAACGCGTAGCGGTCGGTCAGCTTTCAGTCGTTCTTCAAGCGACTCCTCTCCGATGATGGTATCTGTGTTGGTGCGAATGGTTTCAATTAGACTCATAAAAATAAGTTAGAAGTTGGAAGTGAGAATTTAGAAGAGTGCAAAGGTTAAAGCCAATTCTAGCCTCGTTGCCGCACGGCTTCGTAGAGAATGACTCCCGCTGCCACGGAAACATTGAGGCAGTCTACTGTACGCGCCATGGGGATATAAATCAGATGGTCGCAGCGGTCGGCGGTGACTTTGCGTATGCCTGAGCCTTCACTGCCTAGTATAATGGCTGTTGGGGCGGTCAGCTCGAGGTCGTAGAGTGAATCGTTGCCTTGATCAGATGTGCCAACCAACTGGATTCCCTGATCAGCAAATTTACGCATCAGTTGGCCAATATTTT
>CAZUYZ010000097.1:0-3664 GCA_964624365.1 uncultured Puniceicoccaceae bacterium | reverse complement strand
AGCACATTATTTGTTTAGAACAATAATGTGCTAAAAACTATAAATTCTTCTTTCAAATTATATTCGCCAAAATTCCCCATATCAATTATGAATCTTCTAAAATAAAGTTCATTTCTTCTAGAGTTTTTTTAAAACTAGTAGTAAATCTCATTAAAATGTTGTAAAATTGTAAGTATTAACCGGGCATTCAAATAAGAGATGAACAAATTCTTCAAAAGTTTCTATAATAATGTAATAAATATATTTTAAATCAGTTTAATATTCTAATATACAGCTTCATGAATCTAAAAACCAAAATTTTAAAAATAATTGTCACGGGCGTAATTTATGGAGTAGCATACGGTTTATCAAAAAAAGTCTGGACTCTTTAATTTCTATGTTATTTGCCGTTATCTTATTTTACTCTATAAATCGTCAAAAACAACTATGTCATCGTTATATAAATTTTTTTCTAATCTAAGTCAATCGATAGCAGATTCGTTATCCATCTATGTTAGATCACAGTATGATTACATTATCGAAAACGTTACGAATCCTTTAAGCCCAGGCAATATTTGCTTAGACTTTGCACGTTTAATAGGTTTCATTTGGTTACTGGTAGGTTTCGTCGGTTTACTGTATCAACAATTAAATAAACATAAGTAAAACATGAATAATTTTAATTCTCTTTCGAGTAATAGACCTATTCTAATGAGTGATATACCACGTCATGTGCGTATGGGACATTTGCACAACAACATTAAACTTAGTGTCGATTTAGCTAGCGTCAATTGCAAAATGTATATGAATTAAAAATTTCATTAAATTGGTAGTATAATAATAGGTATATAACTCAAATATAGTTTATTTATATATCAAATTGAACAATGAATCTGAACTCAATTATCTTTGATTTTATCAAGTGTGAAAATCGTCTCAAATTAAGGTGGTTTAAGGTACTTCCACATAATAATGTAGTTTGGACTGAAGTTACTTTTACTCCAAATATTTTATGTCTTTTAATATGTATTGTTGGCATAACAGGTGCCAAAATTTATAGTGGCGAATTCAATTCGCACAAAGAATTTAAAAAGTGGTTTGAAAAGTGGTCAAAAAAATCGCTTGATGAAATTGTTGAAATAATTTTTCTAAAAATACTTAACGTACTGGTATTTTTGGCAATGTATATTACTGGCGGCTATACATTAAGTAGATTAATTTCTCACGCAAATTATATAGGTTTAGGGCGAATACGCGAAAATTTAAAATATCTAGCCGACTGTAATACGTACTTATATAAAGTGAACAACGATCCAGCTGTGACTGAGCGGCAACGCAAAGTAATTATATCCGAATTTGAGAAAGATTTTGAAAAGGAATTTGAAAAAAGATTTGGAAAAATGATAAAATTCATCGAACGACTTATAAAACAAAGACTCTCGTTTTGGGTTCTGTTTGATGCTCTACCCTTCTTGTTTCGATTTTTAGTTACGAATTTTTCATTTTTTGAAATTTTTCTTGCGAATGGAGATTTTTCATCTTTACCACTCGGCTGTCTTATATTGATTATAAGTTTTTTATTTGGTATTCTTTTTGCCCAAATTAGAAATATACAGCGCCTATTAAAATTTTTGCTTTTTGGGTTATTGCGAAATTGGCGTCCGTATTTATTATCTTATTTCATTGAAGCACTTGACTTTTTAGTATGGATTCCCCATAAGCAGTCAGTGCCAAACAAATATTTAACGGGAGATACGCGAATTCTGTTCCCTAATGAGGATGAAAAATTTCCGAGTCTTGAAAAAGTTGATGAATCATATAGTAAAATGGAAGAGTTAAAGTTTTGTACGATAAAACCAAAACCATTAAAGGATTGGAATTTTGAGTTTATATTAAGAATACCTGATCTTAAAAAAATTAAACCAAAAGTTGATGCCCGTCAGCTTAGCATTGAAGAAACATTTAATTTTTAGTAAATGTCCATATCACAGTCCATATCCATATCCATATCACAGTCAGAATTCAAATCAAGATTATCATTATTAGAATTTGAACCCTCATCATCATCATAATTTACGTTGCATATAAATGGGTTCTTCATAAGATCTAAAATTTCATTCATTTCTGGCTCGGGAGCCATACATATTGTTGTTTCTTGACTACTGGTGTCTTCATCTTCAAAAATTGGACTTTCACATTCTTCAGTATTAATATTCAACGGAGTATCTAAAGCATTTTGTTCTGAATCATCAGACCCCATTAAAAGAGATCCTAAAATATCTCTTTCATCCGGGTCTATAAGCTGACTTAGCAATCTACCACTTGGTAACCTATTATAATCCATTAGCGGTTGCTGTTGCTCGAGTGCATTAGAATTTGCGTTAGCCAATTCAGGATCTAATTCTTGTTGGAATGATTCATCCGAAGTAAGCGGACTTTTTAGATTATTAGTATTAAGCCTTACTTGAGCAGCTTGAACCGGTCCAGCAACAATACCAAAGGTTAACCTATTTCCTGACTCAACATACGACCGATCAAGCTGCGATTGAACAGATTCGTCTTCACTATTTCCAAATCCAAATTTACCGCTATCAGTTGGAAATTTTGTACCAAATTGACTTTGCATTGACTCTTGTGTTTGTTTCTCGTCAAAAGTTTTTATTGCTTTTTCATACTGTGATACTGTTCCACTTGCTAGAGTGCCAAGCCCGGCCGGAGTCACAAAGTCATCTCCACCTACCAATAGACCGCCAATAAGTGCCGTATTCAACGTAACTTTACCCATTCTAACACCAAACTCATCAGTTTCCCATCCCTGTGCTAAGTACTCTCCTGTTTTTTTGATATTATATACTGGAGCACTTAAACGATCTTCACTATCTTTTGATGGACTGATCATTTGACCTAGGGTAAAAGCAGTGGCTCGCTTTGCTGCTGACTGTACTATATCTGGTGGTAATTCCATAAACGAAAAACCTGCAACTGAAGACCCATTACTTTGTTGATCGCTAGGATAATTCGGTGAAGGAGATAGCTGCCGGCCTACTTGACCCATTCTATAAGAGCGTGTAATTGCAGCTTCTAGCTGCTCATTATTTAAATCATTGTTTTCGGTCATATACGTGAAGATAAATCTTTGCTATTAAATAAATAAGTAAGAATACATATGATGGGCTTCTGGGATTTTTCAAGTTGTGAATAATCCATTCCGATTGTGTTTGAACATATGTTATAAGAGCTTGGACGAGATAGTTTAATACATCTACGAATAAATTGCTTATTTGAGTCATAATTAAGAAAATATGAAGGTTTTCATAAAACATTGCAAATTGCACTAGTGATTGTAATAATTTTTAATAGATGTATTTTTGAATCCATAAAATACTATATTATATTGTATAAAATACCATTATACAGTAAATTAGCAAAAAATTTAGACTTTTTGCTAATATTAATTGAAATTTTAAAAACTAGTTGAATTCCAACGCTCAAGAACTAATGTGTTAGAATCATCAGAATTTTTTTGCGCGTTAATTACTCGGAAGCCAACCTTTTGACTCTCTCCAATTACATTTTCATTGGCGTAATTTTGAGCAACTTTGTCAATAAAACTTTGTACTGGATATGGTTGATTCCAGAAACTTAAATCCACAACTAATTCATATTCTTTACCATTCCAACAAAA
>CAZUYZ010000096.1:0-8313 GCA_964624365.1 uncultured Puniceicoccaceae bacterium | reverse complement strand
GTGGCGAGGGCCATGTCGATCTCCCTGATGGCATCGACAGTTGGCTCGAGAACATACCGAAAAGCGCTCAACCCAAGAACCATGTAGCATCTGTGAAAGAGTGCCAAGTTCAGCAAGAAGGCGGGTACGTTCGTTCAAAAGTTTTTGCACAGTGGTATTTGACATAGCTTACTCACAGCGCATATAGAATATGCTATGCAACAAAAGAAACAATTTTTATAGAAATTGTCGAGCAATTTGCCTCTATCTGCCCTTGAGTTGTGCTTTACCGCCGGAAAGCCAGATTCAACTCAAAATAAATCAGCAAAATTTTTGTCCTGAGAAGTGATGAATATGTGTTTCCATCCTGACTTTTACCGTTTATCAACCAACAGTACCCTTAAATACTAAGGCTTGCTATCTTCACAGCATCCCTATGGGATGACTGCGAAAGTAAATAACAAATTGAAATGAAAGTATCACCGCAGTTAAGAAATCTTTTACATTCTAGAAAAGGTTGGCGCTGGAAAATAGTTGATTTCCTTATTGCTTTCATCTCGTTCTGGCTGAGTTTGGAATTTTCTTCTGCAGTTAATTTTTATCCATCTTACGAGCATTTTTTTCTACTTACAATTTATGCAGTAGTGCTGGTTATAAGTGTACGTTTGTGTGGTCTTAATACGCATCGATTAGAGCATCTTTTGTCACCTTATGAAATTACAGTTTCAAGCATACAGGGATGTACAATCGCTTTTTTGATCATTAATATAGTAGCCGCAATTTTGCACAAACCTGACCTTGAGATTCATGTATTTGCTCTTGCCGCAATCTTTTCTGCATTAAGTATTATTTCGACTCGTATAGGCTACAAATGGTTCTTACAGAAGAATCCAATAAGAGTTGCTTTCCTATGCCGCAACAAACTTACATCAGAACTTTCGGAGCGCTTCAAATTAGATCCTCACTTTAAAGTTGTTTGTGTGGGCAGCGAAGAACCCCTCAGACCGAGAGATAATGAAGCTAACTTTAAAAACATAGTTATTACCGATCCAGACGATTTCGTTCAGTTTTTAAAAGACAATGAAACAGATTTTGCAATATCGGTTTACCATAAAGGAATGAGTCCTGTAGTATCAAGGGTTATTGAGCGCCTTCCTTTCAGCAATATTGATGTCCTCAACCTTGGAGCGTTTATTGAACTGTTTCATCGAGAGATCCCACTTAATTACCGAAATCTTCATTGGCACACAGCAGACTTTTTTCTTCCGAAACACACTATTACATCTTTAGTAAAACGTATTGTCGATTTTACGGCAGCTTTATTTGGCCTTATTCTGCTGCTACCATTCTTCCCGATTATTATGTTGTTGATCAGATTGGATAGCCCTGGCTCTGCATTTTACAGCCAAACTCGTTCGGGAATTATGGGAAAGCCTTTTAAAATCCACAAGTTCAGAACGATGCGTCAGGATGCGGAATCCTCCGGGGTACAATGGGCAAAAAAAGAGGATCCACGCGTTACCCGAATAGGCGCTTTTATGCGCAAAACCCGTGTTGACGAGATCCCTCAATTGTGGAATGTACTGAAGGGGGATATGTCGCTCGTTGGACCTCGGCCAGAGCGCCCCGAATTTATTGAGGACTTAAGAAAATCAATTCCCTTGTATGAGTGGCGCCTGTTGGTACCTCCAGGGCTCACTGGGTGGGCTCAGATACGACATGGATATACAGATACCACCGAAGGTATAAGACGCAAATTACAATATGATTTATTCTATATCAAAAACCACTCGATCTGGTTAGATATTGAGATTCTCCTAAGCACGGTTCCTCTTATCATGAAAGGAAGTCGGTAGATCGACTTAAAATATATCAAAATCCGATGGATACACGTGTTGTTGATGAAGAAAGCAAATCTCTGTGGGATAGCTACGTACAGACGCATTCAGATCATTCTCCTTACCATATGTTTGCCTGGTTGCAAGCGGTCCACCAAGCTTACGGACATCCTATCAGACACTTAGCCGCCATCGTCGACAACAAAATAGTGGGAATTCTACCTGTTGTTCTATTTTCAGTGCCTTTGCGAGGGTCATCTGTATGTTCGCTGCCATATTGCGATATCGGTGGATGTCTGGCAGATACAGAGGAAATTAAGCGGGAACTAGAAGCAAAAGCCGTTGAGCTAAAGTCGAGTATAGGCGCAAAAAACGTAGAATACAGAGAACGTGGTATTGCTGTTGAAGACAAAAATTTGCACCATAAAAAAGTAAGCATGATTTTATCGTTGCCCGATAATCCGGACACGTTGATGAGTGGGTTTAAATCAAAATTACGCAGTCAGATAAGGAAAGCAGAAAAAAATGGGTTGATCTATGAACTTGGGCGACAATCACAGTTCATTGATGAATTTTATCAAATAATTAGTAAAAACATGCTTAGGTTAGGTTCGCCTGTCCACAGCAAAAAATGGTACGATTTGATTTGCCGGGAATATGGATCGAACTGCATTATTAGCATCATAAGAAGTCAGGGAAAAGCGATTGGTAGCGGGTTAATCTTATTTAGTAAAGATCAGGCGTGTATCCCCTGGGCTTCAACCCTAGCAGAATACAATAAGTTATCACCCAATATGCTCCTGTATTGGTCTCTACTGAGATTCAGCATAGAAAATGGCTGTAGGCAGTTCGATTTTGGTCGTTCCACCTACAACGAGGGCACATTCAAATTTAAGCAGCAATGGGGTGCGTCGCCCGTTCCACTGAATTGGCATACCGATGATCCTGAGAAAACAAGTAACCCATCGGCTGATAGCGCTAAATCAAGAGTTCTTAGAAATCTACTTGAAAATACATGGCGCAAAACGCCATTATCAGTAGCCAATTTAATTGGGCCTCGAATAAGAAAATACATCAGCTTGTAACGCCAATTAAATCTTTGATATAAAAAGACTTTTGCGGTTCAACGACAAAGATTCATTTTGTAAGCATTCGTCTGTAAAATTTAACTTCCAACTACTGACTTCTAACTTCCACTAATAATGTGCGGCATTGCTGGATTTACTCAGTTTCACAACAAGCAGGGAACGACCGAGAGCCTAATTTCGATGGGAAAAGCAATTTTTCATCGTGGTCCTGATGCTGGAGGTGAGTACATTAACAGTACAGTAGGTCTGTGTCATCGCCGACTCAGCATCATTGATTTGAGTACAGCAAGTAATCAGCCGATGCACTCCACTAACCAACGTTACACAATCGTATTTAATGGAGAAATATATAATTTTTTATCACTGAAACAAGAGTTGATCGATAAAGGTTATCATTTCAATACTCATTCAGACACAGAGGTTCTTCTGATTTTGTATCAGGATATGAGAATGGATATGCTAAATAAAATCAACGGCATGTTTGCGTTTGCAATTTGGGACAATCACGATGAATCCCTTTTTGTTGCAAGAGATAGAATTGGTAAAAAGCCCTTATATTACTTCAATAGTGAGGGAGATTTGATTTTTGGCTCAGAATTAAAATCTCTTTTAACCCTGCCTCATGTTCCCAAAAAATTACGTTTGGATGCGGCATACGACTTTTTTGCATATCAGTACATTCCAGATCCTAAAACGATATTCCAAAATATTTATAAACTAGAGCCCGGACATTACTTACTGGCTACTGCAAAAGGCATTGAAAAAAAACAGTACTGGGACGTCTCATTTAGTACTACATTTAAAGACAAAGAGATCGAACTAAAAAAGCGGCTTGAGTGTATTTTAGATGCTTCAACCAAAAGACGGATGATAGCAGATGTGCCGCTGGGCGCTTTTTTAAGTGGTGGTGTCGATTCGAGCGGTATTGTTGCCCTAATGGCAAAAAATACAGATACCTCGGTAACTACATGCTCTATCGGCTTTGATGAGGAAAAATTTAATGAAACTGAATTTGCCAGAATTGTTGCAGAAAAGTATGAAACAGAACATCACGAATTAAAAGTACACGATAATGTTGCCGATAATCTCGCACACATCGTTTCATTCTTTGATGAACCATTTGCCGATCCATCACTCGTGCCGACTTATTTTGTCTCAAAACTGGCCAGGGAAAAAGTCACTGTTGCAATTGCCGGAGATGGTGGCGATGAAGTATTTGCCGGTTACGAAAAATACTCAGTAGATGCGGTAGAGAATAAATTGAGGAGCAAATTTCCTCGCTGGTTAAGAAAATCCGTGTTTCCTATTTTGGCCTCAATCGCAGGAAAAGTTAACTTCATTTTCTTTCAAAAAGCGAAATCTCTACTAACCAGCTTAAGTGTCGATCCTGCAATGGGATTCTATATTTCAAACTCCATGATTACAGATGAAACATGGGAAAAACTAGCGACTGAAAAAATTAAACATGAGTTAGGAGATTATCATCCATCAACACAGACGATCGAATACTATCAAAAAGCTAACGGGCCAGACCATCTATCTAAGATTCTTTACACGGATATGAAAACGTACCTGCCTGGTGGAATATTAGTTAAAGTGGATCGTATGAGCATGGCAAATTCTCTGGAAGTCCGAGCGCCTATCCTTGACTATGAATTGCTCGAATTTGCAGCTCAGGTTCCATCCGATTTAAAATTCAACCAGAAGGAGAAAAAATACCTGCTTAAAGAAGCGTTCAAGGATTATTTACCTGACGATATTCTCTACCGCAAAAAAATGGGATTTTCTGTACCTCTGGCATCGTGGCTACGCAACGAATTACGTAGTCTATGTGAAGATAAGTTGGTCAACCATCCTAGCGGCCTCAAGCAAATATTTAATTTGGACTATATCGCTCAATTGTGGCAGGAACATATTTGCAAAAAGAAAGATCATTCTACCGTATTATGGAGCATGTTAATGTTTCAAATGTGGTGGGATAATTATATGGCCTCTTAGTGCCTCTGTGATAAGTATGAAACAGCATCCAATCAACATCTTGCATATCACTTTCGACATGGGATTAGGAGGCACCGAGCAAGTGATTCGGAACCTAATTAAAGACAGTAACTCCGATCGCTTCAGACATCACCTATGCTGCATCGAATCACCCTTAGGACCCTGGGGCGAGGAATTAAAAGATATGGGAACACCCACCTTTGTCTTTCAACGCGAACCCAAGCTGGATTGGAAGCTCGTGCGCAAAATACGCGCTCTAGTTAAAAAGCTTAGCATCGATATCGTTCATACCCACCAATATACTCCTTTTACTTACGGATTTTTTGCTACCATTGGCTTGTGTGCCAAAATCATTTTTACTGAACATGGACGCTTTTATCCTGATTCGAGTACTCTTAAACGGCGAATGATAAATCGGCTCCTCTTTCCCTTCGTCGATGAGGTTACAGCTATTTCTGAAGCAACCAAATCTGCCTTGGTGCTACATGAACGAATTAAGGCAAAAAAAATTAAAGTTATTTATAACGGTATTCAATCTGTACCAACTCCAGAAAATCGCGGACTTGAGACGTTGCGCCAAACACTTGGATTGAAACCTGAACACCTGATTTTTGGAACAATCGCCCGCTTTGATCCGATCAAAAATCAGGATTTAATGATACGCGCTTTTGCCGAATTAAATAAAAAATTCCCGCACACTCGATTGATTTTGGTAGGGGATGGTAACGAACGTCCTAATCTCGAAGAGCTAGTTGCAGAATTAGCTTTAAATAACAGCGTCATTTTCACCGGCTATCGCACAAACCCATACGAATTTATCCATCTTTTTGATGTGTTTTTACTCACCTCTTTGAGCGAAGGAACCTCAATGACTTTGCTCGAGGCCATGTCGGCAGGCAAGCCTTGTATCGCTTCCAATGCAGGCGGTAATCCTGAAATTGTAACCGACCAAAAAACTGGCTTGATCTTCCCAAACAAAGACCACTCTGCACTAGTCAATTCATTAGTCCAAATAACCAAAGATAAATCTCTACGTTTAAAATTTGGAGCTGAAGCTCTCGATCAATTTAATAAAAGCTTTAGTTCTATAAAGATGCAGAAAACTTTTGGTGATATTTATACTAAACTATGCGAATAAAAATTAATTCTAAGACATATAATTTTTTACGAGTAGAGCAACACCGCCCCCGGTGCACAACTGCGTTGTGTTGGCGAAAACATTCGGATGCTCTTGCGGAGCGAGAATTACTTACTATGTAACTACCTCTTTTTCAAAAATTCCTACCAATTAACAAATTAATGGATTCCGAAAAAAAGTCCCAAAAGCATCTACTGGTGGTCGCACAACGTGTTCCCTTCCCCCCCAATAAAGGAGAAAAGCTGCGCACCTATTATCAAATTCGATGGTTTGTAAAACAGGGCTATCGCATCACTGTAGCCGCTCCACTAGCCAACAGCCAAGATTATCAGGATTTATGTGATTTACGTGATCAACTGAATGTTGAGATACTCTCGGCAAACTTAATGCCAAAACCATTGCGACTTTTCAGAGGCTTGCTTAAAGGCAAAGCACTTAGTGAAGCTAACTTTTACAGTAGAAAACTTCAAAAGGCTCTTATAAAGCAGAGTAAATGCACTCAAGTAGATGCGATACTCCTGACAGCTTCGTCTTTACACTGTTATTCAGAAGAATTAGAAGTGCCTACTTTAATGGACTTTATGGATTTAGACAGCGATAAATGGCGCAAGTACGCTGTCAAGGCGAACTGGCCCATGCGGTGGTTGTATAAACGAGAGACAAAAAAAATCTCTCAGATTGAGCGACAAGCGGTAAATGAATGTGAAGCATGCTTTTTGATCTCAGAGGCCGAAATAAAAAGTATGCGGGCAATGCATCCAAATTTAAAATTGAGCAACGTTTACTCTTTGGGTAACGGAATAGACACAAAGGCCTTTTATCCAGCTCCAAAAGAGATACATACCAACGAGAAAAAGGGCCCAGTGCTTCTCTTTGTTGGTGTGATGGACTATCTACCAAACGTAGAAGCCGTGTTATGGTTCACAGAAAACGTCTGGCCTGAACTCAAAAGCGAGCAATCAAATGCTAAACTGATCATCGCTGGGATGAATCCCACTCCCGCCATACAGGCTCTGGCAAAAAAAACAGGGGTACAAGTAACTGGATTTATTGACGAAATACTACCCTACTTTCATCAAGCGGATTTTTTCATCGCACCCTTTCAGATGGCTTGTGGTGTACAAAACAAGATATTGCAGGCTTTTGCATGTGAACTCCCAACACTGAGTACTAAAGCAGGTATTGAAGGAATTGAAGCATGTTACTCAGATGTACATTATGTTGCAACAAATACTGCACAGGAGTTTTTGGATGCTATTCAAAATCTTTGGACTGATTCGACAAAGCGCAGTGAAATTGGTCAAAACGCCTATAAACTGATTCAGGAACATTACTCTTGGACTGCACAACTCACCTCCTTACAACAAATAATCCGGAAACTAATTCCATGCGAGAACAACTAAAGACAGTAATCAACGCTTTCTTCGTTCTGCTTAATGCACCGATATTACTGCTATATCGTGCGCTGCTTTCTGTTTCTAAGAAAGATGCATTTTTTGCAAGTTTTTCACAATTTTACTCACTTCTCCCAGGGCAAACAGGTGTATACATGCGGCGAAACTTCTATAGGTTTGTACTTCCTGACTTCGGAAAAAATGTAACAATAGGTTTTGGAACTTTGTTTTCGCATCAAGACACTACTATTGGAGATAACGTTTACATCGGCCCACAATGCAATATTGGCATGTGTAAAATCGGCTCAGAATGTCTGATAGGCAGCGGCGTACACATACTCAGTGGACGCAACCAGCACAAATTTTCGGATCACAATACACCTTTAAGAAATCAGGGTGGACACTACACTAAAATAGAAATTGGTGATAACTGCTGGATCGGCAACCTTTCCGTTATCATGGGAGATATTGCGGCGCGTAGTGTCATTGGCGCCGGCAGCATAATCGTCAAAGCCACACACCCTGGAATTTACTTGAGCACTCCAGCTACTAAACAAGAAAAGTAATTCTTAGAGGCTGTTTAAAGTTTTTTTTGACAATCCTTGCCTGTTGTTAATATGTGAGGACATGTCTAGTTCTACTTTGTTAAGTTTATGTACTCCTGCTCAGAACCGCTCGCCGTGCAGTCGATTCAATCGAGGCCCGTCTTTTTGCGTGCCGCTTGTTCATGCTGTCGATCACAGCTTGTTTTGTTCGATTCGTTCGATTCGTTCGAGGGAGATAAACATCCAGCAGGACAACGACATCCTGACAACTCAGTAGCTCCAGAGTGTCTTTATGAAATCTGCGTTCCTTTAGCAGGAATAACAGGGCAAGCA
>CAZUYZ010000095.1:0-4184 GCA_964624365.1 uncultured Puniceicoccaceae bacterium | reverse complement strand
CATGTGTAAGGCATACCGCCAGCGTTCATCCTGAGCCAGGATCAAACTCTCTTAAAATTTCCATGAATTAATTCATTTTTTTAACTTTTTGAAAAAGCATTTCTATGAAGTTGAATTATATATTACTAAGTCATCATAATTCGAAAGAGTCCTCCCTTCTAAAATTTAAGTAACTTAAAAAAATATTTTATTCTAGTCTAATAAATTCTAGTAAATTCTAGAATTTATTTTTCCCCTCTTCTAAGTTAATAGTAATTTAATATATTAAGGACAAGGTTATACTTAATATATTAAAAGATTAGCTGATATAAAAAGTTTTTTGGTAAATAATTATATTATTTAATTTTCTCAGACTTAATAGGTTCAATAATTTCTGCATCAAGAACATCTGCCTCAGAAAAATCAGTAACTGAATCTTCTATTTCTTCGATAAAATCTTGGAAAAAAACTGTTTTTCCTTTTTTTCTTGAGGTCCTTCCTTGAATAATATCCTGCAACTGCTTATCAATCGGATTTTCAACAAGGCCGAATTCATCCTTGATTTGGTTTTTAATAAATTCATCAAACGACTGATCGGATGGTGACTCAAAGTCATGACGTAAAATAGCATCAGAATCAATAGGAAAAGCTTCTTTCATTTTTATATTAGTAAAGGGAGGCTCTTCGTCGTTTAGAACTGTCTTAAGGATTTCATTAAGATCTTTATTTTTCGATAGTAGGTCATCCAGCATTTTTTTAAAGTGTCTATATTCTGCTTGATTAAGAGTTTGTTGAAAAATACTTCGTAAACCTAAAATTGAAATTAGGAGTGGAGGCGAAACCAAAAAAGCCCCCACTGAATACCACGAAAGAATAAAACCTGCCGCACCGCCACTTGCTGCTGAAATAGCAATAGCTTGGGCACTTAATTGTCCTTCAGGAGATAACAAGAAAAAAGTATACGTCAGATTAATATTGCAGTTGACTAGAATCAGCTCTAATAAAAGTCTACCATTTTTGAAAAAAATGTTGAGAACTCCTTTTAATTCTTGTTGCTTAAGATATGCCGCTAATTTCTCAACTACTTTTCTAATTTGATCAGCTAAATTATATGATACTTTGAACAGTTTTTGTTCAAAATCGCTGTACTCGAAATTTTGACCGCCACGGTTAGTCAAAGCAAATCGATAAGTAGCTCGGGTTTTTCATTTCTTTAAGACTAAACGTCGTAAACTATTTGTATCTCTAACTTCTGATTTACTAATAATAGACTGTTTAAGTCTTCGCATAGACGATTTTTCGGACAAATAATCTTTCAAATATCGTGCTATAAGACTTCCGATAATTGCACTAATCAAAAAATAATCAACTGGATCGATAACTCAGATTCTTAAAATCTTATTGTAGTATACCATTTTGGTGATGAAATATTATTTTATTGAATTTTAATTTAAATATTCTACATTAAACTTTTAGTAAAATAATATTTTATTTATAAGTAAAAAAATTTATTGTAAGTAATCTTGTTAGTAATGTTAAAATATTCGAAATAAGTTTTTCCTCAAATAGCTAGCTTGTAACTGAAAAGACTTGTAACTGGAAAAAATTAAAAGTCGGTTCTGATCAAGTAAGTTAATTTAATCAGAACTAACAATTTAGAATTATGAAAAATAGATAAACTGATTTTACTAAATTTGAAAGTCAATCCTTCAAATAGTTTCAAATAGTTTCTAATACCAAAAATTATGGAAATATTCTGTTAGAGAATAACTATCATGAATTAAACTATCATAAATTAGATCATATTTTGAGAATCAATAGAAAATTATCAAAATTATCAGATCAAAAACGGCAGAAACGTCTACACCAATTAGAATAACTTCTGAAAGGTGGTTTGAAGGCCCCTTCAGGTCCGATTTTTTTTAATTTCATAAAATTCTGAAATAAGATTAATGACTGAACCTGCAGGAGCTCGTTATTAACACGCTGTTAAGGTCGATTAATCACTATACCCCCCACAACTAACAGAAAAGCACAAGCTACACCTAGATAAAAATCGCCACTTTGTAAGGCGGCCCCACAAATTGCGCTAGCTCCACCTACATACGCACCTTTTGTTCCCTCAGACAGAGGTTTGAACCCAGGTTTCTGTGTAGGTGTAGACTCTACTGCTCCAGTATCTCCAGGTGTTTCTGGTATATTTGAGTCTGCTGCATATGCAGCAGATGTTGTCAGTGAATACAAAGAATAGGCTGCTAATGAAAAACTAGCACCTTTGACAAAACCTTTACTAAATTCTTCTCGAGATTTTTTTGTTTTCTCGTCTATTTTAATTTGTTCTTTTTTTGTTAAGCCAGTGCTATATGAATAAGCTAAATAAGCGCTCATAAAATTTTTAATTTTTATTTTTCAAGTATTATAATAGAACATTTGTTGCGATTATAATACTTGAAAAATATTTTGTCTATTTATTATTGAAATTAATAGTGGGGGAGAAACCAACAAAGCCCCCACAGAATATCACGAAAGAAGAAAACCTGCCGTATCCCCACTTGTTGCTGTGATAGCAATAACTTGGTCACTTAATTGTTTTTTTGGAGATATCAAGAAAAAAGTATACGTCAGATTAATGTTGCACTTGACTAAAATCAGCTCTAATAAAAGTCTACCATTTTTGAAAAATAAAAAATCCAAAAACTGATTAAATTTTAAGAATCCACAACGTTAAGTAACTCTGGGTCAATAGGAATACCTTTTTTTTGAAGTCTTCTAACTATTGTAAGACTTCCAATAATTGCACTAATTAAGAAATAATCAACTTGATCAATAACCCAAATTTTTAAAACCTTATTATAATACATAAGTTTAGTAGGGAAATATTATAATTATATACTTGTAATTATATCATATATTTCTAATTTACAGTTATTATAGATAACAAATTGTAAAAATATGGGAGAAAGGAGTTTTTTATGGCAGGTCCACTAAATGGTGCCAACCTAAGAAATATAATATTATCGTAAGATCGTAAAGAAAGTCAGCAACAGAATTAAGTGCTTACTTTTGGGGCAACCTAACAAAAAGCGTTCAGGACACAACTACAAATGCTTTAACACTTTAACATGTGTGTTGAACTTTTAAGTAAACTACCTTCGGGCAATTAGATAAGTAGAAAAAATGAAATATTTCTGTTTAGAGATATGAAATTTATTGACACTATATCTAAAATCAATATTATACTTGTATATAAATATAATTTTAATAATATAATAACAAATTATGCTAAGTAAGCGACATATTAAAATTTCTGGACGAAAAAAATCTGAGTTACAAAATACTCCAGGTGAAGTTGTACGAGATAATATTATTAAAGCTGGCATAAAAGCTGCAGAAGAAGCTGGCTATGCAGCAGGCAATAAAACGGAAGTACTGGTAGAACTCGCTCAAAAAGCTGGAGGCGTTGTTGATGGGGGAACTGCGCTAGTCGGTGGTAGTGAATCAGCATCTGCTTTCGGACGAATTGCATTCAAAGCAACGCAGGATATAGCTCGTGGTGATACTATCTGTACAGGACTTTGTCTTATCTCAGGAACATGCGAAGCAGTTGCCTTAGGTTGCTCAACAATAAGAGTACTACCATTTCGAGGCCGAATTTATGTAGGAGCAAAAATTATAAGTAAAGGCTGCATATCTTTCAGAAATGCTTGTGCAGGTGAAGGATGTTAAATTTTTTTATAAATTAATATAACATTTTTCCTCAAATAGTTGGCGTGTAACTGGAAAGACTTGTAACTAGAAAGAATTAAGAGTCGGTTCTGATCAAGTAAGTTAATTTAATCAGAACTAACAATTTAGAATTATGAAAAATAGATAAACTGATTTTACTAAATTTGAAAGTCAATCCTTCAAATCCTTCAAATAGTTTCTAATACCAAAAATTATGGAAATATTCCGTTAGAGAATAACTATCCTGAATTAAACTATCATAAATTAGATCATATTTTGATAGTATCTCTGTTGAGACCATATCACTTAAAGACATATCACTTAAAGAATTATCTAACTGAGGTATAGCTGAAGTTAATTTTTCTTGATTTAACTCTTGAAGAAGACTATCAGGTAAAAACTGAATATCTGAATCTTTATAAGCTTCTATCATATAATCTAATATTTCAGGTCGTTCATTATACCAATATTCTCTAATT
>CAZUYZ010000094.1:0-2962 GCA_964624365.1 uncultured Puniceicoccaceae bacterium | reverse complement strand
CTCGTCATAGATGGCTTGGCCGTTTTTCTCGTATTCGTAAGGCATCAAAACTCTCCGATGCGGGTCTTTAGGTCGTCAGGGCTGAGGCCCGTTAAGGTCGGGGCATCCCATGCGTGGCCGTCTTTCACAAGGTCAAACATGACGTCGCGACCCACCAAAGTCAGGTCAGAGGGTCTCGCGCGGGCGCAACCTTTGGAACAGCCGCTGATGTGGATGCGTTTGTTGGTTAGCCCGGCGAGGGAGGCCGCGAGGTCGCGGGTCTGAACCGAGGCCGAACGGCACATCGGAGCCCCAGGGCATGCGTCCACAGTCAGGCGCGGATCATCGGCGGATGTGATGAAATCCGAGGTCTCGCAGGGCACTGCGTCTTCCAGCAGAAACAGCCGCCACGGGGTTGTGCGCAGTGCGGTCGCGCCGCTGGTCTCGATGAGATCGCGAAGGGCGTTGGCCGCGATCTGTCCGAAAGGTGCGCCCAGTATTTGGCCTAGCCTATGTTGGCCGGGTTTTGGTTTTGCGCGTGCAGGTTCGGGCGGCTCTTGCGTCCAAATATCTGGTAGTGCTTGCGAAGCTAGAACGCTCTTCATGCGGCGCGCGCCGGAGGTGGCGTGGGCTGCAAACCATTTTGCGAGTTCCAGAATGCGCTCCACAGCGATCTCTACGTCCACGGATCGGCCCAGCGGAGCGCCGTCCGCGCGCAAGACTAAGCCGTTCGTGCCACGCTCTAAACGAATATCCGCCGAGGATGTCCCAAGCATCGGCCCATCGCCCGCATCGATGGCTACACCAAATTTCGCAGGCAATACAGGTAGGTCATGAAGGCGTTCCAAGAGCGTAGTCGCGATGCGATGGCTGTCGTCCCCTTCATTCCAATCAAATGGCAGCAGGATATTGCGCCGTGCTTCATAGTCGGGATCATCGGGCAACAGATCCAGTGCGTTTAGGGCCTGAAGCAGCGTCTCGTGGTCTTGCTCCGTCACGCCCCGAATTTGCACGTTGGCGCGGCTGGTTAAGTCCAGAAGTCCCGACCCAAAGCGTTCAGAGAGATCGCACAGGCCCAAGGCTTGAGCCCGCGTCAACCGCCCCATCATGGGTCGGATCCGCACCACAAGCCCGTCGCCCGACATCATCGGCCTATAGGCACCGGGGCACCAGCCTTTGGCGGCGGGGCGGCTCACGCGCTGCGCTCCAGATCCGCGAGGATCGAGTTGCGCCGGGTCTGCCAAAGACCTGCCTCATAAAGCTCGGCAAACCGCGACCGCATGGCTTCTAGGGCCTGCGGGTTGTGCTCTTGCAGAAAGGCCACGATGGCGTCATCGCCAAGCGTCGCATCATGATAGGCGTCAAAGAGCTGCGGATGCACCGCATCGGCGAGATGCGCGAAAGCGGCCATATGTTCCAGAGTCGCCGCGATCTCTGCCCCGCCGCGGAAACTGTGACGCATCATGCCAGCGAGCCAGTCGGGGTTGGTGGCGCGGGCATGCACCACACGGGCGACCTCTTCGTCGAGCGCCCGGGCGCGGGGGCGGTCTGGGTTGGTGCTGTCGAGGTGATAAAGGTTGGCGTCTCCGCCGGTGATAGATTGCGCCGCGGCGAAACCTGCTTCGTGGCTGGCGTAATCGACGGCCAAGAGGATATCGGTTTCTGGTAGGTCTTGGGCATGCACGAAACTGTCGGCAGCGGCCACGCGGTCGCGGATGCCCGATTGGTCTTGGTGCGGTGTGTCCTGATCCAAGGCCCAAGACGAGGCCGACAACCAAGCCTCGCCAGCGCGCGTGCGGCCCTCGGTGCCGTAGTCCGTCAAGTGGCCCATGCCTAGACCATAGCTGCCCGGCGCCGGGCCATAGACGCGCGGGGCTGGGGTGTCGCCAGCAAAAGGGTTCCAGTCGCGGGACTCCTCGCGGGCTGCCAATGCACGTACGGCTTGAGAAAAGAGCGCGGATAGAGACGGAAACACATCGCGGAACAGGCCCGAGACGCGCAATGTCACGTCGATGCGGGGGCGGTCCAGCATGGCGATCGGTAGGATTTCAACACCCGAAACGCGCTCTGATCCCTCATCCCACACAGGCTTCGCGCCCAAGAGATGGAGCGCCATCGCAAATTCTTCGCCCGCCGTGCGCATGGTGGCCGAACCCCAGAGGTCGACGATCAGGTTCTTTGGGTAGTCGCCTTCTTCTTGAAGGTGGCGGCGGACCAGTTCTTCGGCCAGTTTGACGCCCTGCGCATAGGCTGAGCGTGTGGGGACGGACCGAGGGTCCGTGGTGAACAGATTGCGACCGGTGGGCAGCACATCGGTACGGCCTCGGTAAGGTGAGCCAGAGGGGCCTGCTTCGATCCGTTTGCCTTGGAGCGCGCGTTTTAGGGCCGCGCGTTCAGATGTTGCAGAAGGGGCCGCGTCAAAGGCCTCTTGGCCTTCTGGCGCGCGGCCAAAGACATGCAAACCGTCACCGAATTGGCTTTCTTTGATGTCACAGACGAAAGTGTCGATGCGGGTGATGGCTTCGGCGAGACAGGTGGCACCGCCCAGCCCCAGTTGCGTGGCCAAGCCCAAGGCCTCGGCCTCATCACGGATGCCGTCTTGCAGGCGGTCGCGGCGTTTGGGATCCAGACCGTCAGCATTCGAAAACTCGTCCAAGAGGCTTTCCAGATGGGCGAACTTCTGTGGGGCCGCGCTTTCTTTTAAGGGCGGAGGCACATGGCCCAGTGTTGCGGCACCGATGCGGCGTTTGGCTTGGGCTGCTTCGCCGGGGTCGTTGACGATGAACGGATAGATGACGGGCATATGGCCCGTTAGTGCTTCGGGCCAGCAAGTGTTTGACAGGGCGACAGATTTGCCGGGCAGCCATTCGAGCGTGCCGTGTGCGCCCACGTGGATGAGCGCATCTGCGCCAAAGCTTTTCCGCAGCCATAGGTAAAAGGCCACATAGGAATGGCGCGGGGTGCGGGCGAGGTCGTGGTATTC
>CAZUYZ010000093.1:0-6691 GCA_964624365.1 uncultured Puniceicoccaceae bacterium | reverse complement strand
TCTGAAAAAGTTTGCATTTTCAATTTTTCTTGTGACGCGCAGCTTCAGCGAACGATTTATGCGCCTCTAAAGATATGCGGTCGCTCGATGAAGCTGCGCGCTAACGAAGTTTTACATAGAATAGCTGCGATGTATTTTCGAAAGTTACTCCACCGATTAAAATTCGACATCCGACATTCAGCGTTCAATGTCTGAATACGAACCTCTACTCGATGCTCCCGAGAACTTCAACACGTGCTCCGATGGCGCTTATCCTAATCGGACTGATCGCAGGACTTTTTCTCGCACGACAGTATCCAGCGCCACTGATCTTGTTGCTTCCTACTGCTGTTAGCTGCTGCCTAATCGCTTTGCTGCTTGGTTTCAGGAAAACAGTTAAACCCGTTTGGACATTTGTTTTTATCGCCGGTTCTACACTTTGCTTCTGGGCCTATGGCAGCATGCGGCTTGCGCCGAGCCCATCTACCCCCGAACTTGATCTGCCACAGCGCGAGGCACGATTGGCATTCGAAGTGGAAACCGTGATACATTTAAATGAGAACCGCAGGAGCGCTGGTGTCACTGCACGCCTTCTTCAAGCACCCAAGATCGGTTGCCTGCGTCAGGATGATTTGATTTATACACAGCTAAAAATTTCAGAGCAATTCTTACGAACCAAACGTTTGCCGGTTCTTGTGCAAAACGGTCTTCAGGTACGGGCAAAGGGCATATTAAAGCCCATTCCGCACTCATCAGGACCAGATCTGAATGATGATTTCAGCAGTTATCTGAAAGCAATTGGAATTCACTATCATTTCGGCCGTGTTAACGAATTAGAGATTATAGAGACACCGTCGTCTTTTGCGCAATTTTGTGCAGTAACCAATCAAAGCTTACAGACAATTCTGGAGCTAGGCGCCCCCGAGAATTCCGAATTACCAAATATCTATGTAACCATGCTACTTGGTAACGACACAAAACTTACCCGGGAACAGCGTGAACGCTATTGGGCAACCGGAACCATGCACTTTTTTGCAATTAGTGGGCTTCATATCGGAGTTATCGCTGCTGTAATTGCACAGTGTCTGAACCTGTTACGCGCACCAAGAAATCTGGGTCCCTTCATTGGTCTGCCACTTCTTTATCTGTATGTTGAGATTATCGGCGCTTCTCCTTCAGCGATGCGAGCTTTTCTCATGACTGCTTTTTTCTGGGCCAGCTTCGCTCTCCGACGACAACATGCTCCCTTTGCAGCGCTGGTAAATTCTGCAATCGCGGTGCTAATAATAGATCCCACGCAATTATGGGGTCTGGGATTTCAATTGTCCTACACCGTCGTTGCGAGTATTTTGATGTTTGGCTTGCCACTCAGCGCATTTTTGAAACAGGCATTACAACTGTACCGATGGCTTCCTGAGGACGATTGGACGAAGCGCCAAAGAATTGTTTCCGGTATGGTCAACAAATTAGTTCCATTGTTCGCAATCAGTTTGTCTGCCTGGTTGGCCAGTATGCCGCTTTGTGCAGCATCTTTTAATTTTGTAGCGCCAGGCGCTATTATACTCAATATCATACTCGTGTGTCTCGTTAGCGTAGCAATTATCAGTGGAATTCTTTCGATAGGGTGCTCTTGCCTGACAATTCTTTCAGTCTCAGAATTTATTAATCATGCAGCCTGGGTTGTACTTTCTATAATGGACTGGATTGTTCGCATAGGAACCACCTTACCCATCATCAGCTTTTCAGGTAATAACGCTTACCTAACCGGTTTATGTTATTGTGCATTAACCGCTTATTTTGTAAGTCTTTTTTGGCTGCATTCTTACGCTAAAACAGTGCATTCACGTGTACTTTGGCTGCCTGTAGCGATAATTTTGATAGGCATGGGCTTGATTTGGCTCGGCGCCAAATTACCAAATTTAACTTGAATGTATTGTGCCTATTTAGTGTGATTTAACTTTTTAGCCCTTTGGCCTGAAAGATATGAGTGATATAACGAATTTTAGCGGCGGCATTAACCGTTTACGAAATCACCAAGAAAAAGTGATCTTATCGAAGAAGCCGTCGAAAAGAAGTGAACGTAGATTCGCCATCGATTACTTTATGCTCGTAGCTTATAGCCTTCTGGGCGCAGCCGTCATTTCTCAAATATTTTTAATTGCTTGGCTCGATATTATTTGAATATAGACAAAGCCTACCGTAAATTAATAATACTTTTACAAAAAATTTAAACTTCTTATACTAACTCTACTGAGGCGATTCCCACAATACGCCTCGACAATCAATTAAATAAAAATGGAAAATGTTACTATCTACGAAGAATACGGCATTTTAGGAATTATATTATCTGTGATAGTCTACGTGATTATTTCATTTGCTGCTTATCTGATTTCTATAAAAGGTCTGTACGATGTGATACCCAACATATTCAAAGCAGGCAGCGCCTTTTTGACTGACTTGGCGGTTAACGCCTTAACCTATTTGGCCATATATGGAATAATAAGCTCAAAAGTTGTTGAATCAGTTGCGGACCTTGATTTGGTTGTGTTTATTGCGTTGGCTGTATCTGCTATTGTTATAATTTTTGTCCGGAAAGTGACCCTGCAATATGCCTCAGATGTTTCAACTTCGCTGCTGCAAGCGGTCACTTCCATCGTAATGCATAGCTTTTACATTCTTTTTATATCAACCCTTATCCTGCTGGCACTTTTGCTGATTTCCCCTGAAAGTTTTGATCCAAATAGTTTTTTCCAGAGGGATCTTTGAGACCATGAAAAGTTCTAAGATTTGGCGGACGCACAACTTTCTTAAGCTACACGCGCCGAGCAATAACTGATTGATACGCCCCCATCATTTCTTGGAAATAGGTCTCGGTTTCATAAGGCCAGATTAGGGATGTATCGACCTCCCATTGAGAGTTCGCCTCCAAGTGCTCCAGAGTCCATTCATAGTACGGGACATCATCCGAGCGGAAGCAAAACAGCCCTCCCAGATCCGTACGCTCAGCCACTGAATTGAGGAATGGCATTTGTACCATTCGCCGTCGGTGGTGTTTTGCTTTGGGCCATGGGTCAGGGAACAGCAGCACCGTTTTATCAAAACGAATTCTATCCGGCAACACATCAAGAAACTCAGTCAGCTCCGCTTTAAAGAAGTGTAAATTGCCTATTTTACGCTTGTCACGCTTTTGAATGGCTTTGCTGATACGCCCGGCAATGAGATCAATCCCTACACATACCTGCTCAGAGTGCTGCCCGGCATAACTCGTTAACCAGTGACCATGTCCACAACCGGCTTCGAACAGAATATTTTTAACACCTTCCAGAGTAGTGTATAGCTCTGATCTCAGCGCGGCCTTGCGTTGTTTTTGCCTTTCTAACTCCCGGGCATAACCATCTGAAATTTCCATTACTTTCAAAACGGTCTTCTAAACCGCACCGTAAGCCAGCATAGCATCTGCCACTTTGATGAATCCACCGATGTTGGCGCCTTTGGCGTAGTTAATGAAATCATCTTCCTTGCCATATTTAAGACATTTTTTGTGGATGTCTTTCATGATATTTTGGAGTTTTTCATCTACTTCTTCCCGACTCCACGAGATCCGTAAAGCATTTTGGCTTTGCTCCAGTCCGGATACGGCAACTCCACCAGCATTCGCTGCCTTAGCCGGACCGTAGTCTATCTTAGCATCCAGAAATGCATCGGCAGCGTCGGCTTCAGAAGGCATATTTGCGCCCTCAGACACAGCGATCAGGCCGTTTTTCAAAAGTGTACGGGCATTTTCGTAGGAAATCTCATTTTGTGTGGCACATGGTAAAGCAACGTCGACAGGGACGTTCCAAGGGCGTCCCTCGTAAAACTCTGCGGATTTAAATTTTTCCGCGTACTCTGAAATTCGACCACGGCGCACTTCTTTGAGATCTTTAAGGTAGTCCAACTTTTCTCCTGAAATACCTTCCGAATCATAAATGTAACCAGACGAATCAGAAGCAGTGACTACTTTAGCTCCCAACTCGGTTGATTTCTCGATCGCATAAAGCGCCACATTGCCTGATCCTGAAACAGAGACAGTCTTTCCTTTAATCGAATCGCCGCGCTCATTGAGCATATTTTCACAGAAGTAAACACAGCCATATCCTGTCGCTTCTTTCCGTGCGGCGCTACCGCCGAACTCAATCCCTTTACCAGTAAGAGTCCCTGCAAAGCGGTTTTCCAAGCGTTTATACTGGCCAAAAAGATAACCAATTTCTCGACCACCAACACCAATATCGCCTGCAGGCACGTCCACATCTTCACCAATATGACGGTGCAACTCGGTCATCAATGACTGACAAAACCGCATTACCTCTCCGTCACTTTTTCCTTTAGGATTAAAGTTCGAACCGCCTTTGGCGCCACCCATAGGCAAGCCGGTAAGGCTATTCTTGAGCACTTGTTCGAAGCCAAGAAACTTAAGAACGCTTTGAGTAACGGAGGGATGAAACCGCAGGCCGCCTTTATAGGGACCTATTGAATTGTTAAATTGTACGCGCCAGGCACGATTCGCCCGAATAGAGCCGTCATCCATAGTCCATGTGACCCTAAAGATGACAATTCGATCCGGCTCTGTCATCCGCTGAAGGATTTCCGCGTCTTTATATTTACGGTGTTCCAAAACGAAGGGCATGAGGCTATGAACAACTTCACGGACTGCCTGGTGGAATTCTTTCTCGTATGGATTGCGCTTTTCTAAGCCTGAAATGAACTTTTCGACTTCGTTGGAGATATGTTTTTCACTTTTCATCTGAGTTGCATAATAAATTTTGATTAACCACAAATGGCAATGGAAATTGGCACAGACGGAAAAAAACGCTGCTTTGGCGGTAAAACAGGACGAGAATTTTACGCGGACTACCACGATACAGAATGGGGCATTGCAGTCCATGATGATCACAAACTCTTCGAAATGCTCATTCTGGAAGGCGCTCAGGCAGGACTATCTTGGGAAACCGTGCTAAAAAAACGCAATGGTTATCGCAGAGCCTATCACAATTTCGATGTACAAAAAGTAGCACGGATGACTGACGACGAGCTCGAAACCTTGCGATCAAACGACAGCATCATCCGTAATCGTCTCAAGATTTATGCAGCGCGTACTAACGCGCGCTCGTTTATACAGATACAGGAAGAGTTTCGTAAATTTTCCAAGTATCTTTGGGGCTTTGTAGATAACACGCCCATCATCAATCACTGGCAATCATTCGAAGAAGTGCCGACAAAGACTGCGCTTAGTGATGAGATTTCGAAAGACCTGAAAAAACGCGGCATGAAATTTGTTGGCTCTACAATCATTTATGCCTACGTGCAGGCAGTAGGGATGGTAGATGACCATATTGCAGGATGCTGGTGCTATGAACGAAACCGAACATAATCTCACACGAACATCTCACCGACCTACTGGCAAAGGAAAAGTATGTGCATAGGACATAACAGTTTAGCTCTTTTGATTGCGAAGGCTTGAACTTTTCGCTGGATTCCCTACTGCAACGCTTTTTCAAAATCCGCTTTTGTCAGATTACGTCTGCTGCCATCTGCCCCTTTGTAACCTGGAAGAACGGTATCCGAGCTTTTTTAGTTTTTTAGTTAGCAGGAAGACATCCATTTGCGTTTGGATATCTGTTTTGAAAAGCACATCTTCCTTCCCTGGTAAATTGCTATTTTCATATCTGCCGTTGACAGAATATCAGAATATCAGCATTACTGCCATTATGCGTGAAGAAATTTCCATAGGTTGCCGTGGTACAATTACACTACCTGCCAAATTACGCCGTAAATTTGGTTTTAGCCAAAATGATAAACTCATCATCGAAGATACGGATCAAGGACTGTTGCTCAGACCTGCCGTGAGCATGCCTGTTGAAATCTACACAGAAGAACGTATCGCAGAGTTCCAGAAGGATGAAACGGCTTTGGAGAAAATGCTTGAACGTCTGAATTCCAAGTCTTAGCGATGAAAATTTTTCTCGACGCTAACATCCTGTTCTCTGCAGCAAAGCGGGGTAGTGCGATGAGTCATTTTGTTAAGTATTTATCGCAGAATCACATTGTGATTACATCGGATTATGCTCAACAGGAAGCTGACAGAAACATCGCTGCGAAAAGAGAGGAATGGCAACTGGACTATAAGCAAATTCTGAAACTGATTCAGATTGTTCCCAGTGTTGATAGACAAATTCAAGTGAAAATAGCTGATAAAGACAGGCCCATTCTTGCTACAGCAATTGTACAAGAATGCAACTATCTTATAACAGGAGATAAACGAGATTTTGGACATCTATTCGGCCATGTAATCGATAACGTCAAAATTGCCACACCGCTTATGATGGAGGATGCTTTAAAAAAGTTGAGGCATTGACATAAGATACAATTGAAAGGAAATGGATTTTTAACTCTCGCCCACTTTGTTCAAGACGCAAAGCGCGCAAAAGACCACTCAATGTGCCAATAGAAATGCATCTCAAAAACTTAGCAATTTTTGCGGCTCCACGTGAGACACATCGTATCCTTAATTCTAAACTTAATGACATAACCCTGCGGTTTGCCTTACGCTCTTCCCGGGCGGTCACTTCACGCAATTGTTCATCAATGGCGACCAACACGGATTGGAACGGCTTAAGGATCAATAACAGATAGTCAGGCAGTTCGATCAACAGCTTCTTGAAGTTACAGTTCT
>CAZUYZ010000092.1:0-20490 GCA_964624365.1 uncultured Puniceicoccaceae bacterium | reverse complement strand
ACTGTGTGAAGTGGAAACTGATAAGGCAGTTTTTCCAATAGAATGCGATGCGGACGGTATTCTGGGTGAGTGGCAGATACGTGAAGACGACGAAGTTCAAGTCGGACAGGAACTGGTTCAACTACAAACCACTGAAGCAGCTATTGATAATTCTCCTCCAAGTACGGTGACAAATGCCACAAAGCCAAATTTAAGTGGCGAGTTGTATCAATCTTCAGCGCTTTCCCCGGAAGTAATCGGTTCCATGCAAAAAACAGTGCCTGCCACAATTGAAATGACCTGTGACTGGGAAAGAGTACGCGACACCCGTTTGAGCAGCAGGGGATCTCCCGAAGGAACACTTTCGACATCTACAATGGTTGCATGGGCGGTAGCCAGGTCGATACGCAAGCACAAACGATTTGCTTCAACAGTGAATGGAGAGCAACTAGTGAACCACGGGGATTCGTTTGACCTGGGCATCGCAATAGCGCTTCCGGGTGATAAACTGGAAACAGCTGTTATCAAACAAGCGAGTGCCTTGGGTTGGAGATCATTTCGAGAAACGTTCAACCAGTCATTGCGGCATGCGCGTAGTGGCAAAGTTGATTCCAAGAACCGTGTTCCGCTAACTATATCCAGCATGAGCGCCTATAAAGTACGCTCGGCAATTCCAGTCGTTGTGCCGCCGGCGCTGGCTACTCTCTTCGTCGGCGTTCCGTATACAATACACGACCCAAAGTCCAAAAATGGAACCCTTCGGGAAGTTGTATCATTAGTACTTACATTTGATCATCGTTGGATCAATGGCGTGGGCGCCGCTTCGTTTCTTTCTGATGTGTGCAAAGGCATTGAACGGTTCAATTTATCGGACATTGACGATTAAGACCATCGGCTACTCTAAAGGAAAATGAGTTTTGGTCTTGAGGAACTGCCAAGTAATCATGCTTGAAGGTATTACCGCAGGGTTTATTCTTTCACTGGTTTTGTTTCCAGGAACTGTGTGGCTGGTAAAAGTAGGTATAGCAGGCGCTGCGCACCAAGCATTCGTTGTTGCCCTTGGTTTCGGACTTTCTCAGCTATTCTGGCTATTGTTTGCCATTCCCGGGCTACTAATGATGACAAAGCATCTTGCGCCCTTGCGCCCGGCCATGCATCTGTTTGCAACTTTTGTTTTGTTCTACATGGCATTCAAGACAGCCCGCAGTCGCCGTGTAAAAGTTCTGGACGATGCAGGCGAGCTACCATCGTTAGGAATTCTGTTTAAGAATGCATTCAATCGAGCGCTCGCCATGCCGATGCGCCTTCCATTGGCAATGGCAGTTTTGCTAGCAACCGGTGTTTACATCAACAACGCGAGCAACTGGGAAACCGTGCCTGATATTGTATTTGGCGGACTGATCGGTGTCACCTGGTGGTGGGGACAGATCTTTTTCCTGACCGTATTCTTTGTTAAACGCGTGCCTCAATCTGTAACCATGAAGTCTCTCAACAAAATTCGTCCGTTTTGTACCATCCTTTTGACAGCCATGGGAACCATTTCTATCGTATTGATCAATTAAGATTAGTCCTGAGTGTAGTTTCAAAAAGATGTAACCAAGTTGTGACTCCAACCGAAATCGAAATCAGCGAAGCGGAAATCTTCCATCCAAATAGAAAGAACCACACAGTAATCTCATAGGGATTCTAGAACGATAGCAAGCCTTAGTCTTTAAGGGTATGCCCGCATCGATAACGATTGTTTTCCTTTTACTGTGCTCACCCAGATTTATTAACTCTTTGGCGTAATCAATCTGTTTGGCGCTGAAGCCTAAGCGTTGAAGAATAGCATCGAATCTATAACGGCTCATTTGTTCGGCAAGCACATACTCAGCGCCAATGCTTTTGGACTGGCTGGTGGTTACTGATACCAAATTGAAAAAGGTTTGCCTTTATTTTACGTATTGTTCAAGTTGTGTTTGTATGAAACATGAAGCATTGGGTGAGCAAGCCGATCACCAACAAATTAAAGCTCTGCTTAAAACAAAGAATCCGGGCTGGAAACAAATTCGTCTGACTGCCCTAAAGATGGGCTTTGATGAGAACACGAGTCTTGAGTTCATTGCAGAGAGCGTTGGGGTCAGCACAAAAACACTCTGGCGCTGGTTTACAACCTCACAAGCGATCCGCCGCAAGGTCTGACAGTTCGGAGCGGACACCTGTTGTCAGTTTGAGATGGGCAGTGATCTCGGTGCCTTTGAGACGTTGTGCGGTGTGCACCAATCCGTTTGAATATGCGTCCAAAAACATATTATCTACCTGATCAGGGTCTCCCAGGAGCACTACTTTTGAACCGACTGCCATACGGCTCACCACTGTCTTAGCTTCGTGCGGTGTAAGATTCTGCGCTTCATCAATGATGAAGATCGTGTTCGCCAACGAACGTCCTCGGATATAGGTCATGGCTTCGACCTCAACAATTCCGTAATCAAATAGAAACTGATAGGGCTTGCG
The DNA here is from genome assembly GCA_964624365.1 of uncultured Puniceicoccaceae bacterium. Lineage (GTDB taxonomy): Bacteria > Verrucomicrobiota > Verrucomicrobiia > Opitutales > Coraliomargaritaceae > Lentimonas. The sequence continues at coordinate 18,018 of CAZUYZ010000092.1, read as the reverse complement.
GAGTTTATTGTCATCTTCGTCTGCAGATTCTGCTTTGGATGACTGCTTGACTATCTTGGCAATAGCCTTCTTGCGCTTGCGATTGGAAGTAATGCGATCCAAACGCGCCTGGTCCTGTTTGCTTCCAGATTGTTTCGCCATTTTCCGATTACTGAAAAGTACTTCCAGATTGTCGTAGAATGGAGATATGTAAGGCGCCATTTTTTCTTCCAGAGTACCCGGCAGTGCTCCTGTATCTTTGCCGATGTGTACCAGCGGACGTGTAATGAACACGTGCTCGTAGAGGCTGCCTTCTCCAATTGCCTGATATAAGGCCATTGCAATGGAAACCAGCGTTTTGCCGGTGCCCGCTTTACCAATGCAGGTGATCAATTTGATTCCTTCGTCTAGCAGGGCGTCCATTAACATGCGTTGCTCGTCGTTGAGAGGACTAAACTTTACGCCTTTGGGAATTTTTATGCTAGTCTCTCTGTCGAGAATAAGTCCATCGATCTGACCTTCACCACGGTAACGGCCTGGCTCTTGTTCTTTGCCATCGTCCAGGTAAATGTATTCGTTGATTGACAGGTGCTCGGTCCGTTTTGGCTCCAGATCAAGACTTCGTTCCCGCTTGAAACGTCTGAAGGCGCCCTCGTCTACAGAAATTGATCGAATGCCGCCGTTTTCTTTGGACGCAGTAATTTTATCGTTCATGTAATCCTGAACTTTGATGCCCAGTGAAATACCCTTCAGCGCCATGTTTGCGTCCTTGGTAACAAGCACAACGCCACTCTCACTGTACGCTTCTTTCAGGAATAAGACGGATGCCAAAATCCGGCTGTCCATTTTTTCAATATCCACAAGTGTTGCGCGCAGGCGCCTGACCGCCTCACTCTTTTTTCCCTTGGAAATAACATAGTCGTTAATCACCAAAATCAGATTGCCCCCGCCGGGCAGATGACAGCTGAGCGCTGAGCTTCCTTTACCATTCACTTCCGGGGGCTCGACAAATTCCTTGTCGAAAAAAGCTCTGAGTTCACGATGAATTTTGCGCGCGGCAAAACCAAGCTCACCCGGAGCTGATTTCTTACGATCCAGTTCTTCAAGAACCTCCACGGGGATTGCTACCGTGTTATCTTCGAATTTATGAAGACATTGGGGATCGTGCAAAAGCACATTTGTATCGAGAACAAATATTTTTGTTTCGTTTTTTTTGTTTTTTTGTGTTGGCAAGAGTAGAGATTTGGTTCGCTGCGTAATATTGTTAACAAGCTAAATACAAATAAAACCAGCAAACTAGTTTTAAATAATCCGCTCCTGCAAGTCGGAAAACCAGCACCTTTTCATGAAACATTCGCTAAACGATTTTGAAAAAATAATTGGCTATGAATTTTCAGATCCTCAACTCCTCAAGCGTGCACTCACTCATAGTAGTTGTGAATCGACCAAGAAAAATAACGAACGTCTTGAATTTCTGGGTGATGCAGTGATTGATTTAATCGTGGCAGAAGCGCTCTATCAAAACTACTCGGATCAGGATGAAGGTGAACTCGACCGCATGCGAGCAAGTCTTGTAAATGGCAAGGCACTTGCCAAACGCGCGCGTGAGCTTGGAATTGATAACCACCTTCAAGTAAGTTACTCGCAGCGACAGCACCATCCGAGTCACACTTCGGCAATGCTTGAAGACGCACTAGAGGCTTTAGCCGGCGCCACTTATCTGGATGGCGGCATCGATGCAGCCCGTTCATTTATCCTTCGTGTGTTCGACAAGTTAATTCACACGGCGGCTGAAAACTCGGATACAATGAATTCCAAAGGGCGCCTTCAGGAATGGCTGCAAAAGCGCCATTCAGGAGCGACTCCGAACTACACGATTCTATCGGCCTCAGGCCCGGATCATTCACGCCAGTACGAAGCAACGGTTAACTTCGATGGTAAAGAACTTGGTCGCGGGCATGGTAGTTCCAAAAAGATGGCAGAAACCGAAGCCGCGAGACAAGCATTGGAAACGCTGGATATGTAATGGAACAACTGCTCCCAGATAAAGGCGCCAAACTTCTTTTACATGGTGTTTGCAGTGAAGCACGCGCGGCGCTGGTTACGACGCTGGCCAAACAAAACCGCTCACAAACAACTTTGTTAATCGTCAACCAAATGGCACGTGCACAGGAGCTGGCTACTGAAATCGAAACTTTTACAAACTGGATTTTGCCCAGGCAGAAAGTGGAAACGCTTTTTTTCCCCGAAGAGCCATCCGGGGACATGGAAACTCATCAGCAGGCTGACCGCATCTGCGAGCGGCTTGTCGTAATGCGTTCGCTCCTCTCGAAAAGAAGAACGACACGAGTAATCGTATCTACTCCGGAGGCAATTTTAGGGCCGTGCCCGAGCCGAGAGTCGTTTGAAAATCAGCAGGTTGAACTTACCAGCGGCAAAAACTATTCATTCAAAGAGTTGATTGACACGCTCGTTCAGGATTTTGATTACGACGCCGAAGCTTTGTGCGAATACCCCGGGCAAATCGCAACACGCGGTGGTCTTATTGATGTTTATCCCTACGATGCGAATCAGCCCTATCGGCTCGATTTTTTTGGTGATACCCTGGAAAGTATCCGCAGTTTTGACCCGACATCCCAACGCACAGAAGATAGCGTATCAAAAATCACTCTTTCAGCAGCCGGCACCTTGGAGACTTTGCAAGCAAGTGACGGCAATTTTATCCGATTCTTGAAAGATGCTCCGGTTGTTTGGATTTTAGAAGAGCCATCGCAACTCGTGACAGACCATCCAATGCGATTTAGTAACGAAAAACCAACAGACAATAATATCAGGAACTTTAACAATCTTTTTGAAAGACCTGAGAGTAAGGACGACAGACGCATCGGCATTTGCCTGGTAGACACCCAGCCTATGCTTTTCAATGAAGCACTGAGAGTTGAGCTAAGTACAGAACCGGTCGCTGATTATCGTTCCTATGCAGAAACCGTGGAAAGCGGAATGGATCGATTCGAATCAGAACAGTCCGCACTGGCAAGATTTGAAAAGACACTTACCGACTGGGTAAAAAAAGAACGCTTAATGCTCTATTTTACCGCAGCAAGCGAAGGCGACGCACAGCAAATTGAACGCAATTTAGCTGACAATTCGGCAACTTCCAAACTAAAGCCTCATTACTTGCAAGGAACGCTTGCAGGAGGATTTATCTGTAAGAGGAACCCTGGGTGGCTGCCGTTAAAACAGACTAAGAATTCGGCTGGTATTGTTCTGGTTACTGAAAATGAATATTTCGGACGCCAGCGTCGCAGAGTAAAGCGCCTGCGCGAACGCGCTCGGCCAACTATTTCCCAAGTTGACCAGTTACTCGACTTCTCCGAATTGACTGATGGCGATCCATTGGTGCATCTACAACATGGTGTTTGCCTATTTCGTGGGCTTTCCAAAATAGAAATGCACGGCGGTTTCAAGGAGATGATCACCGTTGAATTTGCCGAGCAGATGACACTGCATGTGCCTCTAAACGAATCGCACCTGCTGACTCGCTACGTAACTCTGACGAAGGCTCGACCCAAACTAAATAAAATCGGCAACAGCGCATGGGAAAAGACTCGCAAGGAGGCTGAAATAGCCACTCTGGACTACGCATCGGAACTGCTCAGCCTCCATGCTAAACGCAGCCGCCACAGCGGCTTTGCTTTCCCGGAAGATCATCCCTGGCAGGCAACGTTTGAACGCGCATTCCCATTTACTGAAACACCGGACCAGCTAAGTGCTATCGAAGCTACCAAGGCAGATATGGAAGCTGATCAGCCGATGGATCGTTTGATTTGCGGTGATGTTGGCTTTGGTAAGACGGAAGTAGCATTGCGTGCCGCGTTAAAAGCGGTACTCGCAGGCAAACAGATAGCGCTATTAGCGCCGACCACCGTGCTCTGTCAGCAGCATTTTAATACTTTTTGCGAGCGCATGGCTCCCTACCCGATCATCATAGATAGCGTCAGCCGATTTCGCAGTGCAAAGCAGAATCGGGAAACTCTTGCCAGCCTGGCTACGGGCCGGATTGATGTCATCGTTGGCACACATCGACTACTTAGCAAAGACGTTCACTTTCAAGATCTCGGTCTCCTGGTTGTCGATGAAGAACAGCGCTTCGGTGTACGCCAGAAAGAGCGTATCAAACAAATAAGCATCGATGTAGATATATTGACGCTCAGCGCGACGCCGATCCCGCGCACACTCTATATGGCAATGGCTGGAGCACGCTCCATGAGTGTCATTGAAACTCCACCAGCCGACCGAAAACCGATAAAGACCATTGTCAAAAGCTATTCGCTGGAACTAGTAAAAAGTGCAATCCAGGCCGAAACAGATCGAGGCGGACAGGTTTTTTACCTGCATAATCGTGTGGCGACGATAGAGAGCGTAGCTCACCAAATTTGTGAAATGCACCCGAGACTACGAATTGCAGTTGGGCACGGGCAGATGGAAAAAGATCAACTTGAAACGATTATGACGCGGTTTGTCGCCGGCGAATACGACGTGCTAGTTTGTACGACCATTATTGAATCAGGGATTGATATTCCGAACTGTAATACGCTTATAATAGAAGGCGCTGACCGCTTCGGACTGGCTCAGCTGTATCAGATTCGCGGACGCGTAGGACGTTTCAAACGTCAGGCCTATGCTTACCTTTTGCTACACCAGCATGCGCGTCTTGTCGACCAAGCTCAGAAACGATTGAATACGCTCAAACAACACAACCAAATTGGCGCTGGATTCCGCATCGCTATGCGCGACCTCGAACTACGAGGCGCGGGCAACTTGCTCGGCTCACAACAAAGTGGCCATATAGCCGGTGTTGGTTTTGAGCTTTATTGTCAGTTGCTCAAGCAGAGCGTATCTCGTCTCAAAGGTGAACCGGGAGCGGATCGTATCCGCGCAGATGTGAAGCTCGATTTTGTAACCAGTGGAAATGGTGTTTTCAAACCGGCGCGGACCTCGGGAAGCTTCTCATTTGCAGCTATCAAGGAAGCCGAATATAATCAAACCTCCGATCAAATAATCGAAGCTACCCTGCCTGTAGACTATATCAGTGAATCTCGCTTGCGCATCGACTTTTATCGTCGGCTGGCGCTTGCGAGTAGTTTGGAAATCGTGCAGGAAATTGCCGAAGAATTAGCCGATCGTTTTGGCAAACTACCTGATTCCACACAAAGATTGGTCAAAATAAGTGAAATCCGCATTCTGGCTGAAAAAGCTGGTGTTCGGCGTGTTGAAAATGAAAAAGAGCGTCTCATTTGTCGACTGGCACAACCGGATGGCAAAGAGGAGTTTCTAAAAAGCGGAACCCGCTTTCCGCGACTTTCGGCAAAAGACCCCGACAAAAAGCTATTGGAAGTCCAGAAATTTCTCGCTCGTCATGAGTCAGCGTGACTCTGGAAGTTCATTAGAGTTCACTTGACCGTCTGAAACTGCTAGCTAGGTTCATTTTTCAAACAACATGTTTAGTCCTATGTCAAAACACTCACTTCGACTGCTAACCATTCTCTTTGTACCTTTGGTTAGTCTACAGGCACAGCAAAATGACCTTATGCCTGAACTGGGAAACGGAATTGCAGCTATTGCAGAAGGTGAAATTATTACGGTTGAGCAGTTACGTCGTGAAATAGAGCCTATGGTTCCACGTCTTCGCGCCCAGGCTCGCACTGAACAAGAGTTTGCAGAAGGAGTTCAACAAATCAGTCGCGAGATATTACAAAACCTGGTTGATCGTATTTTAATTGTTAAATCCGCAGAAGAAGAAGGCCTTTTAATACCGCCCTCCTATATTGATCAAGAATATGAAGACGTACTAAATCGAGATTTTGGAGGTGATCGTGCTCGCTTACTAAGCTACCTACAGGCTCAAGGACAGACTCCACGTGAATTTCGAGAAGATATCTACAACCGGATTGTAGTTAATTTTATGCGGCAAAGGAACCGGAAATCTCAATCTGAAATTAGCCCTGAACAGATCCAAGAGTTCTACATACAAAATAAAATTCGCTTTTATCAGGAAGAATCTATCAGGTTGCGACAAATTGTGCTGACCCCAACAACAAATCAAACCTTCGAGTCAATTAAAGAGACTGCGGAAACCATTATTCAGGAACTTTCAGAAGGCGTCAACTTTGCCGATGCTGCTCGAACATACTGTACCGATGCTGTTGGTAAAAAAGGAGGTGACTGGGGTTGGGTCAAACGGCAGGATATCCGCAAAGAGTTGAGTGATGTGGCCTTCCAACTCAAACCAAACGAGTACAGTCAGCCAATCGAATTAGACAAAACTATTTTCATACTCTACTGCGAAAACAAGCGGGAAGAAATGATACAGCCGGCCGCTCAGGTACGGGATATAATTGAAGGAATTCTCGCTGGTGAGATAGTCCGTAAAAATCAGGAACGCTGGCTCCGAAACCTGAGAGAAAACGGCTATGTTCGCTACTTTTTGTGATTAAAAAAAAGTAGCGCGAAATTAGTCTTCAGACAAAACTTTATCGAAATAGTCGATGGTTGACTTCAGTCCTTCCTCTAAGGGAATCGTTGGCTTCCACCCCAGAGCTTTCTTTGCTTTTTGAATGTCTGGCTGACGCTGTTGTGGGTCATCCGCAGGCAAATCTTCATGTATAATTTTGGATTTACTTCCAGTCAGGGCGATTACTTTTTCCGCCAGTTCCATAATCGTAAACTCATCCGGATTTCCAAGATTGATTGGGCCGATCTCTGAATCCTGGTTCATCATGCGCACAAATCCGTCGACCAAATCATCACAATAGCAAAAGGAACGTGTCTGCTGTCCTTCACCATAAACTGTTATGTCCTGCCCCTTTAACGCTTGAACAATGAAGTTTGAAACAACTCTTCCATCATTTTGGCACATTCGAGGTCCGTAAGTATTAAAAATCCGAACGATACGTATGTCGACCTTGTTGCTTCGGTGATAGTCCATGAACAAAGTTTCGGCAGTGCGTTTGCCTTCGTCGTAGCAAGACCGAATGCCGATCGGATTCACATTCCCCCAATAAGTCTCTGGCTGGGGATGAAATTTAGGGTCAGGATCTCCGTATACCTCCGAAGTTGATGCCTGAAAAACACGTGCACGGATTCTTTTCGCCAACCCCAAACAATTAATTGCACCCATGACCGATGTTTTAATGGTCTTAATTGGATTATACTGATAATGAACCGGAGATGCTGGGCAGGCAAGATTGTAGATCTGATCTGCTTCTACCTTGAAGGGATCAATCACATCATGCCGTATTAATTCAAAGAGAGGATTGTCCAACAAATGCAACAAATTACTTTTGTAACCAGTGAAAAAATTATCTAGGCACAACACTTCATGACCTTCATTTAACAGACGCTCGCATAAATGGCTACCAATAAAGCCGGCTCCTCCAGTTACTAAAACACGCATACTTATCAAATTCTAAAACAAAACTCAGTGATTTTTCCAACGAACAGAATAAAAATGGAGCGAGCGAAGAGGTTCGAACTCTCGACATCCACCTTGGCAAGGTGGTGCTCTACCAACTGAGCTACGCTCGCATTCCAATATAAACAGACTTTTTTAAGATATTATCTTCTGTCAATTGATTTTTGAGAAAAGTTTTTCCACATATTTTGCAATTAGATCATACTCTAGATTTACGCGATCACCAACCCGTTTGGTATGCAAGTTTGTTATTTCCATTGTATGCGGAATCAACCAGATCGCAAAACCTGCTTCGTCGACGTCAGCGACCGTTAGGGAAATACCATCTACAGTAATACAACCTTTGCTGACGACATATTTCAGTTTATCAGCATCCGGCCTAATCCTAATGAAAAAATCTTTTCCACGCTGCTCAACCGATTCAACAATGCCAAGCCCATCTACGTGACCCGAAACAAAATGCCCGCCCATGCGTGTACTCGGTAATAAAGCACGCTCAAGATTCACTTTATCACCGGGGACAAAACGGTCGATCGAAGTAAGCCTCTTGGTTTCATTCAATACATCAAACTCTAAAAATCCTCCCTGGCAAGCAACCACGGTCAGGCAACAACCATTGACAGCAACACTATCGCCTATCTGTAAATCGTTAACGATAACCTTAGCGAACACTTTTAGACGCCATGACTCTTTTTGCTCCTGAAAAGACACAATTTTACCAGTTTCTTCTACAATTCCTGTGAACATAAAAAATAAGAAATTAAACACAGAAAATAGCGCTTAGCGCACCATCCGCAACCCATTCTGCAAGTTCTACTCTGCATATATAAACTACGATGAACTGTACACTGCGATTTTTAAACGTGCATTTCGATAGGTTAACTTGTTCACTCCGTCACTATGGATGAAATTTACCGTACAATACCGCACCGTCCTCCCTTTCTCTTTATTGACGAAATTGTTGAAGTCAGAGAGGATGGCGCTACTTGCAAACGCACCATACACACGGAAGAACCTCAGTTCGAGGGCCATTATCCGGGCAATCCAATCATGCCTGGCGTATTGCTCTGTGAGGCCTGTTTTCAGACCGGCGCTATTTATCTTGCGAAACAGATTGAGAAAGAGGGTCGCTCACTCAATGACGTTACCCCAGTGCTTTCACGCATCAATAACGCCAAATTCAAGCAAATGGTAAAACCCGGCGATACAGTTATGATCAGTGTGACAATGAAGGAAACCTTAGGCAAATTCTTCTTTTTAAAAGGCAAAGTATTCAAGGACGGTAAACTCGCGCTGACAATTGAGTTTGCCCTGGCAATGCTGGAGCCGGAGGTCGGGCAATGAGTTTACTTGACTTACAGGGAAAGCGGTTTCTGGTCATGGGGGTTGCCAACCGCAAGAGCGTTGCCTGGTCAATTACCCAGGCGCTTGAGTCCGAAGACGCTGAAGTAATTCACAGTGTCCGATCTGTAGCGCGGCTGGAAAGCTTGCAAAAACTTCTGGGTGATCGGAAGGCGTACGTTTGTGATGTCGAATTTTCGGATCAGATTACGCAACTTGCCAAAACCGTAGGCACCGAACATGGCCCGCTGGATGGCATCGTCCACTCAATTGCGTTTGCCAATTACTCGGAGGGCTTCAAACCCTTTCACGAAACAAAGCGAGAGGACTTCCTACAGGCAACTGCGATTTCAGCCTTTTCGCTGGTGGAAGTGGCAAATGCGTTCAAACCTTACCTGAAAGAAGATGCGTCGGTCGTGTCGATTGGCATTTCATCGATAGATGTGACTGCGGAGAACTATGGTTATATGGCGCCAATAAAAGCCGCCCTGGAAACCTCGTCCTACAACCTCGCTAAATCGTTTGGCGCTGATTCACGTGTGCGCTTTAACACGGTAAATGCCGGTCCACTGAAAACAAGTGCATCCGCTGGCATACCGGGCTATCTGGAGAGTTATCTGTATGCAGAAAAGTTGACCTTTCGTAAGCAAAATCTGACAACTAAGGAGGTTGCGAACACGGCAGTTTTTTTGCTGAGTCCAGCTTCCAGCGGTATCAACGGACAGGGTATCGTAGTCAATGCAGGTATGGACCGGAACTATTTTGACAAGGAAGTGGTCCGCCTGACAATGCGTCCGGAATGAACATTTTGGAAAAGAGACATTTTAGTTTTAGCCGCAGTTTGACCACATATCTGAAAATTTGTGGCTAATATAAAACCATATTAGCAAATGAAGTTTGAAAATGTAGCCATCGAGACACTCGAATACGCATTGCCGGAAGAGGTATGGACTTCAGCGGATATCGAAGAGAGATTGTCTCCCGTGTATCATCGTTTGGGCCTGCCTGAAGGGCGTCTGGAATTGATGACAGGGATTAAGGAGCGACGCTTTTGGCCTAAGGGTACGCGACCATCAGACGCATCTGCCAAAGCAGGTAAGGCAGTTTTGGCTAAAACATCGTTCGAGCGTGATGAAATTGATCTGTTGATTCATTCCGCTGTTTGTCGGGATAGATTGGAACCAGCAACGGCGGCCTATGTCCATGGCTTGCTGGATCTGGCCGGCAGAACACAGATGTTTGATATTTCCAATGCCTGTTTGGGATTTCTAAATGCGATGGTGGTTGCCGGAGGAATGATCGAGTCGGGACAGGTCGAACGTGTACTAATCGTCTCTGGTGAAGACGGTCGCCCATTGGTTGAAAATACGTTACTACAATTGCTGAACCCAGAACTCACTCGAAAAACGATAAAACCATTTTTTGCGAATCTTACCATCGGCGCTGGTGCAGTTGGAGCCCTACTCTGCCACAAGAGTCTAGTGGCAAAAGCTTGCCCCATGCTTACCGCAGCAGCAGTTGAAACTGACAGTTCGGCAAATAATCTCTGTCAGGGTGATAGCGCCGGTGACGCTCTGGAGATGTTAACTGACTCTGAAGAACTTTTGGTAGCCGGCATTCAGGTTGCCAAAAGAGCCTGGGAACGATTTACTGAGATAACGAACTGGACCGCAGAAACGCCGGACTGCATTGTGACTCATCAGGTCGGAAGAGCGCATTCTCGGAAGTTATTTGAAGCGCTGGAAATGAACTTGGAAAAAGATTTTACTACATTTGAGACTCTGGGAAATATCGGTTCAGTATCTTGCCCTATCACGCTTGCTCACGCAATTGAGGCAAACGAATTTAAGGTCGGTCAAAAGGCAGCATTGCTGGGAATCGGGAGCGGCCTGAGTAGTTTGATGATGGCATTGGAATGGCCACTGCATAAGCCATGAAAAACTTTAACCGTGAGTACGAAGGCGGGGCATTTCACCCGGCCTTGGCCAAAGGTAAAACCGGTGGCATTGTTTTTACAGACGGTTCCGTTTTGGCGTTCCGGTCTGAGGATCTATCCTTTCAATTACCATTGGATGGAATTGAAATAAAGATGGGTGGAACCGCAGATCGACTGGTCTTCTTTTCACATCCGGCTCATCCCGAACAGACAATTTATTCGAGGGATTCAAAAATATTGAACGATCCGCTATTCAAGTCACAGCAGTTCATACGCAAACAACGAAAGAAGGTTCAACGCCAGCGGTTTAAAAAGCGTATCTGGTTTTTTACCACGTGCGCACTTATACTTTTGGGTCTCAGTAGCGCCTACCTGTTGAAAGATAACATTGTTGGTGTTTTAGCAAAACGGTTACCACCTGGTTTTGAAGACTCGCTTGGAGAAAATTTTATTCGCCAACACAAAGCATCCAACGATTTTGTTGAGTCTGCTGAAATCGATCGACAATTACAAGACCTGGTAGAACCCTTGGTCACTTCGATCGCATCTGATCGTTACGATTTCAAATTCTACGTCGTTCGGGATTCTAGTTTAAATGCATTTGCTCTGCCCGGAGGACATATCGTGGTTCACACAGGACTGATCTTGAGCGCTTCAAAAGCTGAAGAAATTCTGGGAGTGCTCGCACATGAAATTGCTCATGTCGAGCGGCAGCATGGTGTTCGCAAGGTACTTGAGAGCGCCGGATTGTACATTGTTCTCTCTGGATTGTTCGGGGATATTTCCGGTATCACAGCCGTATTTTTATCGAATGGCACTTTTTTGCTACAACAGCAATTTTCGCGCGATTTCGAACGCGAAGCAGACTTGTTGGCCGTTAGTTATTTAGATGATGCAGGGATCAATCCGTCCGGGCTGTATGACTTTTTTGCAAAACTCAGGGATAAAGAAACAGAAAATCCCCTCGGAACTGCTTCGGATACACTTTCCATATTGAGTACTCATCCGGCAACCAGCGAGCGCATGGAATCGCTTCAAAAAGCAATTGACAAAAAAAGAAATTCTTATCACCCAGTTAAATTCAGCCTGGAAGCATTTCAAATGCTATTTTACACAACAGAAGAAACCCCTGAATCCCAATGAAAGCGAATATACAAGGTTCACCCTCGTTTGCTTATCTCGACGTCGATTTGGCTCCGGGAGAGTCAATCATAACCGAGTCTGATGCAATGGCGACAATGGCCGCAGATTTGGATTTAAAAGCACGGCTGAACGGCGGGTTATTCTCAGGTCTTTGTAAAAAATTACTCGGCAAAGAGTCACTCTTCATTAACGAATTCACCAACACCCGTAGTGAAAACAGGAGCATTACGCTAGCGCAAAGCAACCCGGGGGATATGACCAGTATCGACCTCCAAGGACACACGCTTTGCCTCCAACCAGGAGCCTATATTGCATCAAACAGCCGCGTCAAATTAGGCCTACGATGGGCCGGGCTCGTTTCGGGCATCAGTCGCGAAGGATTTTTCTGTCTCACCGCCTCAGGCGAAGGGTCTGTTTGGTTTGGCGCCTACGGCGGCTTGATCGAAAAAGAAGTTGATGGTGAGTTCATTGTCGATACTTCGCATCTGGTTGCCTATGAACCTCAACTTAAACTGAAATTGCAAATGGCAGGCGGTATATTCTCCAGCATCTTTAGTGGCGAAGGTCTGGTTACACGGGTCGAAGGTAAAGGAAAGATCTGGCTGCAAACTCGAAGCGTCCCCGGTCTGGTCGGATGGCTAAACCCAAAACTCTTCTGATAAACTAAATTTCTGATCATGAAGATTGAAACAATCCACGGGCCCGGCAATGCAGCGGCCAACGTAACTCTGGAAAACGCAGAAACTCTTGTGGCAGAAGGTGGCGCCATGATCGCAATGAGTAGCAACGTCTCTATAGAAACCACCACCCGCCAAAAGTCGAAAGGCGGAATCATGAGCGGCCTCAAACGTTTGCTGAGTAAAGAATCTTTTTTTCTAAACCACTTCACGGCAACTTCAGATGGCGCTGTTGTTACAATAGCGCCGACTCTCGCCGGTGACATAAGGGTGCTGGAGCTTAACAATGATCGAATTATCGTGCAAAGTGGTTCATACATTGCCTGTGAACATTCGGTCGAGATAGATATTGGTTGGCAGGGTTTTAAATCACTCTTCGCGAAGGAAGGTCTGTTCTGGATAAATCTATCCAGACAAGGTAAAGTCTTAGTGAATTCTTTTGGCGCCATCTATCCGATCCAAGTGGATGGCGAGTATATAGTCGATACCGGTCACATTGTCGCCTTTGACGAAACATTAAATTTCTCACTCTCCAAAGCTGGCAAAAGTTGGCTCTCATCCATACTCGGTGGTGAAGGTCTGGTCTGCCGGTTTAAAGGAACTGGAACCGTATGGTGTCAGTCGCACAACGCATCTGCATTTGGCCGCGCACTTGGCCGTGAGCTTAAACCCATCAAACGATAGCAAACCAAGTTATGCCAACGATTGAACAACATCCAGACGGTTACGAATTTGACTTTGCCGCCAGACCGGATTTCGGCTTTGCAACCATTCGACTCAAAGCAAACGAAATGATAAAGGTCGAAGCGTCAGCGATGGCGACGATGGACACCAATATCAAGATGAAAACCCGTATGAGAGGCGGACTAGGCCGCTTGATTACCGGAGAATCACTCTTTATCAACGAATTTACTGCTGAAAATGGACCTGGTGAAATTGGGATTGCTCCTGGTAGTACAGGTGATATTGAGCACATTTATCTCGATAATGAAACGATTTATCTGCAAAATTCAGGTTATGTAGCTTCCTCGCCCGAAGTTGAATTAAACACCAAGTGGCAGGGACTAATGAAAGGCTTCTTTTCCGGAGAAGGTCTTTTCCTGATAAAATGCTCCGGAAAAGGCGATCTGTTTTTCTCGACTTATGGCGCAATGATTCCAATCGATGTTGATGGCGAACATATTGTCGACAATAACTATATCGTCGCCTTCACCGAAGGACTGGACTATAATGTAGAGTCCATCGGTGGCTACAAATCCTTGTTCTTTTCTGGAGAAGGCCTGGTTACAAGATTCCGTGGTCGAGGCCGATTATGGATTCAAACCCGTCAGGTCCCGTCTTTCGCAACGTGGATTCGCCCGTTCCGAAGAGTGAAAAAATCCAGTAATTAACGTCTGGCCAGAAACTTAAAGCCATGAAATGTATGGCTAAATCCAAGAACGATGATTTTTTAAAGAACAAGTTCTAAGTTTTCAAAGATTTACTGAGCATTTGCAGCACGCTCGACGCGACGCGCGTATTCCTGTATATAGGGCTCAGATTTAATTTGCAGCGCTCGGCGTAGCATAGGAACCGCTTTTGCATAATCACCTTCGCGTACGAGCGCTTGTGCATGAGCGATAAGAGCTTCCCGTTCAAAAGCATCAATTTTTTCAGCTTCCTGAAAGCGTGTCACAGCGCGAGCCATATCGCCTTGTTCGGCATAATACTTGCCGAGTTCAATAAGCGCTTCTCCATTAAGGGAATCGCGCTTAACGATTTCACTTAAAATGGTAACCGCTTTACCATCATCACCGGTTGCACGAGCAATCTTTGCTTCAAGCGTAAGTAGTTCCATTTCTTGTTCATCGCTAATTACTTGACTTAAGCCGTCGCGGATTCTGGCAACCATGGTAGCCGCCTGATCGTTGTTACCAGAGCGATTTAGCAGCGAGGCGGCGCGCAGAATTGCCTTGATGTCTTTTTGGGTGGCTTTGTAGGAAGCTGCAAGATAAGCGTCCAGGGCAAGGTCCGGAAGCTCGTTATTCATGTAGATATCTCCCAACAATGTGAGCGTTTCAAGCTCGGCTTTATCCATACGGCGAACAATTTCGAGATTCTGAGCGGCTGCAAGCGATTCGTTTTTACCCAAATAGGCGTTACTTTGCAGAAGCCAAAAATCTGCATTATCTGGTTCATTTTTGATCAGAGTATCCAGCAGAGCAATAGCATCGGTATATTGCTGTGTTTGCAACAAACAACGTGCCAGCCCGATTTTCCAGTCCTTTACTTTGGGTTGTATTAGTATTGCCTGGCGGTAGGCCGCTTCAGCCGGATAATAAAGTTCCTGAGTCAGGTAGCCATAGCCCAGCAGGCCATAGGCCCGACCATCAACGACTCCTTTCTCCAGCGCAGTCGAAATAGTAATGACAGCATCTTTAAAGTTGTCGTCCTGAGCCTGAAGCAGCCCAAGGTTCTTATAGGCACGACGAAAATCGGGATATTTTTCGATCGCTATTTTATACTGTATTTCAGCCTCACGAAGGTTGCCTTCCTGAAAATACAGATTGGCCAAAATGAAGTTGAATGCAGCGCTGGTATCTTCGGTGATCTGTTCCTCAAGCTGCTCAATAGCTACCTTAGGGCGCACGTTGATAATATCGATCAGATTGCGCAACGCGTCCACTTCCTCAGCAGAGACTTCGGGTTCGGCCCCGGCAAGAAAGCCGTAGCTGCCTGTAAACGATTTTATGAAAGAAGGATCTTTCCATAGTTTGTCTGCCGGGTCTTTAGCTACCAGAGATGTGGCAAAGCAGACGATTAGGCTAAAAGTAGTCAAGATTCGTAAGTTCATGAAATGTGTGAGTGATGAAATTGTTTAGAAGGTGGTTGTGAATCAATTAATCTGAAAGGGAAGTTTTACGCGTGTTCGGGTTTGCACCAGGCGGTTACCTTTTTTTCCAGGAGTAAATCTCCATTTTCGAATGGCTTCCATTGTCGGTTGATTGAAGACAGGATCACTGGACTGTTGGATTTTTATGTCTGTTGTGGCGCCATTGGTATCAATGATGAATTCAGCGACGACAAAACCTTCCTTACCGGCACGTCTTGCAGCGCTGGGGTAGCGAGGTGGAGCTTGTTTTTGTGCCTGTGGTTTATCATCGACATCGCCTATATCAAAGATATCCAAACTGCCTAATGACTTTTGATTGGCGTTGAATCCGGGCATCGTAAAATCCCCGGCAAGTGAGCTTCCGGTTCCAGGGTTGAGAGACATCTCAAGAGCCTCAAGACTAATCGGTGGAGGCGGAGTATCCAGCTCGGGCGGTGGCTCTTCGGGTTCCGGTTCCGGAGGGGGCGGAGGTTCTTCGATCGGAGGTGGCGGTGCAGGAGGAGCGACATCGATAGAATTGATTTCTTCAGGCGCTTTTTCGTACTCTGTAAATAACTGCGTCAATGGAATTGCCAGAAATAGAAGTGAAGCCATGCCAATGCCGATTAAGGTACCGCTCACGGCGGTGCCTTTCCCTTGTGGCACTTTGTAGACTTTAGACATTCTTTACTGTTTCGTTGAGAAGTTAATCGATTTTGCGCCGGCGAGTTTGGCTTCACCGTACACACGGGAGAATACTCCGTGATTGGCGCCTGCATCAGCTTGGATAATGACGGGAATGTCTTCTTTGAGGGTGAGACGCTTAACAATCGGTGAAACGCCGCTGACGCCGATTTCACGTCCACCGTAGACTACTTTCCCATCTTTGCTGATTGCGATAAGGATACTGTTTTTCTCGAGTTGTACGGTGGCAGCAGCTTCAGGTTTGTTGACCTCGATGCCGGTTTCCTCCACAAAGACGGTGGTTACGATAAAAAAAATCAATAGGATGAAGACCATGTCAATCATCGGTGAAAGGTTGATCTCGACGGTGTCTGAATCGCTGGATGAAAGTGAACGGCGCATGGGAATTGAAGGTAGAAAATTGGAAATTAAAGGTGACAGGGCTGCCAGTTTAACCGAACTTGTGTTCGGATAGGATCAAACTCTCAATACGAGCCAGCGTTGCTTCTGCCGTGTGTTTACGCTGGCGAATCACCAAGGCGAGAAACAGCCCGGGCAAGGCAATGAAAAGGCCAGTTTGAGTGGTGATTAAAGCTTCAGAAATGCCAGCGGCGACCATGCCGGCTGTTTCGGCGCCACCGCCGCTGGAAATAGCAACAAAGGTTCCCAGCATACCAATCACAGTCCCTAGTAGACCCATCAGCGGAGCCGCAGCGACTAGTGTGTTTAGAAGAAGTAGTTTTCTTTCTATCGGCCGAATGAGAGACTGTTTGATTTCATCGAAGCGATTGCGGACGTGTTTGCTACTTTGAACGTTTTCCTGAGCGTATCGGATAATTTCACCAGCGCGTCCCTTCGCTGCTTCCGGTTTTTGAATCCATCCAAGCCACTCGGAATCATGACCTAATTCGAGATTACCTTTACTGAGAAAAAGGAGCAATTGGAATGCATTTGCATATAATAGAACTGCCAAACCTGCCAAGGCAATCATCACCCAGCCGCCGCTTAACCAGATATCTATAATTTTCTCTAAAGTACCAAGCATTTTGAGAAATAAATCAGTGGTTATTCGTGCTCATTAGTGGGCCAAAACGATTTTGCATTTTAGCGCTAATCTTTATTTGCGTGCTCCGACTACACCGTTAACAAAGCTTAGCGCAGTTTGTTCCAAAGCGCCCAGTTTTTCCTTGGTCATGCGAGAGAGTATGCCGTGTAGTATGAGTGCCGGGATTGCCACGATAAGGCCTAATTCAGTGGTTACCAGAGCTTCCGAAATGCCGGATGACAGTGACTTTGCATCTCCGGTGCCAAATATGGTGATAAGGTTGAAGGTTTTAATCATACCAGTAACCGTGCCAAGAAGACCGAGCAGGGGAGCCGCAGCTGCGGTGATTGCCATGAAAGGAAGGAATTTTTCCAGTGCAGGCCGTACGCTAAGGATTTTTTCGAAGAGCAGTTCCTCTAGTGTGCCACGCTTCTCTTCAATATTTTCAATTCCAGTTACAAGCAATTTCCCGCCAACACCGGTTACTCTGCTTGAGGCGGCTTTTGCTTGTTCAATATCGCCTTGCTCAATATAACCCAATATCGTTTGCACCTGTTTCGGATGAGGAACCGCAAAACTCAGAATTCCGATAACTTTTACACTGCCGAGCAACAGGCAAATTAAACCCAATGCAATGATCACGTAGCCAACTTCTCCGCCCTTAGCAAGGTGTTCAGCTATAGAGTCTTTACCTTGCTCAATCTTGAGTGCTTTGCCGAGCGTTGCATCAGCGGGTAAAGTGCCCTCTCCAGTCTCAAGAAGCTGGCGGACGCCCTCTGCATAACCTTCCCCTGGATCTGCAATAGCTGCTTCGGCGGCATTAAGTTTGCTGTGGCTGATTCCAGATAAATTGGATACTTTGGAACTGAAGTAAACCGTTGGGCCATA
>CAZUYZ010000091.1:0-7075 GCA_964624365.1 uncultured Puniceicoccaceae bacterium | reverse complement strand
TATTAAGGTGAGCGACTCAAACAGCTCGTCCATTGTTCCAAATCCACCCGGAAAAGCAACAAATGCTTTAGCTAAAAGAACAAACCAATATTTGCGCACAAAAAAGTAGTGAAATTCAAACTTGAGGCTATCCTGAATGTAAGGGTTGATGCCTTGCTCAAAAGGTAGGCTGATGCCGAGCCCAATGGACTTGCCTCCGGCCTTATGCGCACCCAGATTTGCAGCTTCCATAATTCCGGGGCCACCTCCGGAACAGATGATGAACCGTCGCTGATCGTCTGGATTCAGGCTCATAGACCAACTGGTAAGTTCTTCGGCAAGTTCGACTGCTTTGTCAAAGTAAGGGGCTGATTTGACTGCACTCTGAGCCAGTTGAAGCGCACGCTTTTCGTTATGAGTCAAGTTTTCAGGATCCTTGATACTAGCCTTTGTTTCTTCCATCCGTATGTTTGCAGACTCTACGGACATTATTCGGGCCGAACCAAATATTACTATAGTATCCTCAATTTTTTCCTGTTCAAAACGAATTTTTGGTTCAGTCATTTCGCATAATACGCGAATGTTGCGGGCGTGCTCGCTATTTAGAAAATGCAAATTTTCGTAGGCTTTGTTGGGCCACTTATCTCTGGACCAAGGACTATATTCTTCGTTCATTTTGAATGTGGTTTAAAAGTTTTGATGGAGTACTGGCGGATTAAATTTTTTGCGCAACTGTTTCTCAAACATCTCTTGAGCTTTAATTCAGTGTTTGAGGTCTTCCATTTTGTTCTCTTGGCGCCGAGATTTTGACGTAACTATGGGTTCAAGCTTACTTTACTTAGCATTGCTTCGCTTACCCAACCACGAATCCAAGTTTCAAATAGAGAGCTACTGAGATCGCACTAATCAAGTTTAAATCCCGGCAGACTTTTAAGTCTCTGCTGCCATTGCCCGGCAAAATCTGAGTCGTTTACCTGGGCTGCATAGTTTGAGAATTCTTCCTTGTGGCCAGCTGTGTGAGCTTCGATTGCAAGATGATATGCTGCTTCGGCACGAATGGCTCCTGCCAGAGAGTTGTCAGATGTGACTGCATTCAGCAGGGATAAACCCTCATCAGTCTTTCCTCTTTTATAAAGAGCAAATGCCTGCCCGATGCGGGCACGCCCAGTCAGTAAAGGTTCTTGCAGCGCCGATACGGCAATTGTATAGAACTCATATGCAGTTTCGAAATCGTTATCGGTGTACGCTTGATCCGCGATAGTGAGCGCTGCAAATCCGCCAAGAACTTTGTCACTATGAGTGCGCGCGAATTCATCAAGTGTGTCACTTGCGTCTGCTTTTGCGTAACTGACCTGAAGCTTCGCTTCCATCTGCTCCTTCACGATGCGCATGCCTTGATAGGCGACAATTATCAAAAAGAGAACGAGGATACATCCGACTAGAAAGCCTTTGTTTTCTTTCCAGTAGATGTTAACTCGATCTTCCAGGGAGAGTGATGCCGAATCTTCCAAATCAATCAGATTGCGTTCATCAACCGAGTTATTTTCAGGTAACAGAGGATCTTTGCTTTTTTTCTTGGGTGGGTGGTTCATGGGAGAAGTTTGAAGAGAGAAAGCTTAAAATATGCAGTCTAAATTGTTCTAATCAAAAACAACGGTCTTGTTGTTGTATACGAGTATGCGGTTGTCAAGGTGGAGACGTACGGCGTGGGCAAGTACGGTTTTTTCCAGATCTTTTCCCTTACGGATTAGATCAGACACCGAGCTGCGGTGATTAATCCTCACAACATCCTGGTGAATGATCGGGCCTTCGTCTAGATCGGCAGTGGCGTAGTGAGCAGTCGCTCCAATCAGTTTTACTCCTCTGGTATGAGCTTGATGGTAAGGCTTGCCGCCAGCAAAAGCAGGTAGGAAAGAGTGGTGAATATTGATTACCGGACACTTGACTTTATCGAGTAGGTCAGCGGATAACACTTGCATATAACGTGCCAGGACAATCAGTTGAATGGAATGCTTTCGGACTATTTCGAGCTGTTTTGCTTCGGCATCCGGCTTATTCTTACTATCGACTGGAATGTAATAGAATGGAATGCCATAGCGTTCAGCGTCACTTCGAAGGTTTTCATGATTGGAGATGATGCAGGCGAGATCACCACTCATTTCACCGGAGCGGAAGCGAAGAATACTGTCGTGAAAGCAGTGATCAAATTTCGAGACAAATAGCGCTACCTTGGGTCGGTTTGAGAAGTCGGCAACCTGAACCGTCATTTCCAGTTCATCGCGAGCAAATTGCTCGAACGACTGAGCCTCTTCATCAATTTTTCCGGATGAGGGAGTCCACTCAACTCTCTGAAAAAAGATATTTGCTTCGTGATCCTGATGTTGGTCGGCATGTTTGATATTACCACTTCGAAGGAAGATCCAACTAGAAACACGCGAAACCAGTCCAGGTCGGTCCGGGCCGTGGAGCAGAGCAACGACAGAAGCATTTCGAGTGGAATTCATATTCTGGGAGATGAGAGTTTGAAATAATCTGTTCCTGATAAAGACTTAATCTACAGCTTTTTCCAGATGTGTTCAGCTTTAAAAAATCGATATTTACTTTGGTGGATTTGCCTCACTGCTATAATCCTGAATAGACTTTATCTCGTAGCCTTTTTCGCGAAGCGCTTTGATGCCATCGACTGCTGCTGAGGCAGCGGCGATGGTAGTCATGATACAGATATTGTGTTTTACTGCTTCGGTGCGAATCTGATTTTCATTTTGTCGCGGTATCGTGCCCTGTGGAGTGTTGATGATCAGCGCGACCTTGTTGCTTTTGATTAGGTCAATCACATTTGGGCGTCCTTCGCTGAGACGACAGACAGACTCCACTTTTACGTCGTTTTCTTCAAGTAGTTTGCAAGTGCCTGCGGTAGCAACAATGCCAAAGCCTAGTTCTTGAAGACTGCGTGCGATTTCCAAAGCCCGTGGT
Organism: uncultured Puniceicoccaceae bacterium; assembly: GCA_964624365.1. Classification (GTDB taxonomy): domain Bacteria; phylum Verrucomicrobiota; class Verrucomicrobiia; order Opitutales; family Coraliomargaritaceae; genus Lentimonas. The sequence continues at coordinate 4,123 of CAZUYZ010000091.1, read as the reverse complement.
TTATCACTGTCTTTGACACTGATAAAAACGTCGCCCGACTCGGGAAGCGCCGGCTTAGCAGCCATCTGCGATTTGGCAAACGCTACACCGAGATCCTTATCAAGACCCATAACTTCGCCTGTAGAGCGCATTTCCGGACTTAGCATGATCGGAGCTCCCGGGAATCGGTTGAATGGAAAGACGGATTCTTTGACGGCCCAGTAAGGAGGAGTGATTTCTTTGGTAAAACCAAGTTCTTTAAGTGTTTCGCCAGCCATTATCCGAGCGGCCAGTTTTGCCAGTGGTACGCCGATCGTTTTAGAGACGAAAGGTATTGTACGTGAAGCGCGTGGGTTCACCTCTATGATGTATAATTCGTCATCTTTGATCGCGAACTGTATATTCATCAGACCAACAACATTTAGTTCTTTTGCGAGTGCGTAGCTTGCCTCACGAACTGCATCAAGCAGCTTTTCAGAAAGCGTATGTGGAGGCATTACCATCGCAGCATCTCCGGAATGAACCCCGGCAAACTCGACGTGTTGTAACATCCCGCCAATTACAGTGGTTGTGCCATCGGAGATACAATCCACATCCAGTTCATAAGCATCTTCCAGGAATTTATCGAGTAGTACGGGAGTTCCTGGCGCCACATCGAAAACCTCGCGAATAATCTGCTTCATCTCGTCCATGTTGTAGACGATAAACATGCCGCGACCGCCGAGAACAAATGAAGGACGGAGAAGTATGGGAAAGCCAATTTCACCAGCGAGCTCGTAGGCCTGCTCTTCGGCATTGGCAATTCGGTTATCGGGTTGCTTGAGGCCAATCCGATCAAGAATATCGCGGAAGAGGTTTCGATCTTCGGCGGCATCAATCATTGAGGGAGACGTACCGATTATGTTAACACCATGCGCCTCGAGTTCAGTTGCCAGATTAAGGGGTGTTTGTCCGCCGAATTGTACGATGGCTCCTCCGCATTTGTTCTGATAGTAGATTTCCAGGACATCTTCCAAAGTTAGTGGTTCGAAGAACAATTTGTCCGAGGTGTCATAATCGGTCGAGACGGTTTCAGGGTTGGAATTGACCATTAGGGTTTCGTAACCTGCTTCGCGCAGTGCAAATGAGGCATGAACACAGCAATAGTCGAACTCAATGCCCTGGCCGATTCGATTTGGGCCACCGCCAAGTATCATGATCTTTCGGGTTGTTTCGTCCTGCTCAATTTCATTTTCCGAGCCGTAGGATGAGTAGTAGTAGGGCGTAAATGCCTTGAACTCAGCGGCGCAAGTGTCTACCAGACGGAAATTTGTCATCAAACCAAGTTTTTCCCGCCGTTTTCTCACCGCCTGACGGTTTGAACCAACGAGTTCAGCAATGAGTTCATCGGAGAATCCTGCTTCTTTTGCAGTCTGCATTAACTTGAGGTCCAGCTTTGCGAGACTTCGCTGACCCAGTTCAATTTCAATTTCAACAAGCTGTCGCAGTTGATTAATAAACCAGGGATCAATCTTGGATGTTCTGTGAATTTCATCATCTGACATGCCATTTAGAAAGGCATGACGCAGCCAGAAAACACGTTCACTGGTAGAGATAGAGATGCCTTGGCGAATGGCATCTCTATCGGTTATTTTGCTATGAAATTTTGCCGGACCAATAAAGCCCTGAGCGCCAATTTCCAATGAGCGTAGTGCTTTTTGAAATGATTCTTTGAAGGTGCGGCCAATTGCCATAGCTTCGCCAACAGATTTCATTGCGGATGTCAGTGTGGTGTCGGTACCGACAAATTTTTCGAAAGTGAATCGTGGAATCTTTGTAACGACGTAGTCGATAGTCGGCTCGAAACTTGCTGGTGTTTCGCGGGTAATATCATTTTGAAGTTCATCCAAACTGTATCCAACGGCCAGTTTTGCTGCGATTTTGGCAATTGGAAAACCGGTTGCTTTGGAAGCGAGAGCGGAACTGCGGGATACGCGGGGGTTCATTTCGATTACGACCATTCGCCCGTTCTTTGGATTTACCGAGAATTGAATGTTTGAGCCGCCGGTTTCAACACCGACTTCCCGGATACAGGCAAAGGAGGCATCACGCATTAGCTGATACTCTTTGTCGCTCAATGTCATTGCTGGAGCGACCGTGATTGAATCACCTGTGTGCACACCCATTGGGTCGAAGTTTTCAATTGAGCAGATCACGACACATTGGTCTTTGTGATCTCGCATTACTTCCATCTCATATTCCTTCCACCCCAACAGGCACTCTTCAACGAGTACTTCAGTAGTGGGTGACATTTCGAGACCGGCTAGAACCATTCGTTCGTACTCTTCACGATTATAAGCGATCCCGCCACCGGAGCCTCCGAGAGTAAAACTGGGACGAATGATTATTGGAAAGTCGCCGATAGTTTCATCTGCTGCCTTAAGTGCTTCTTCTATGGTGTGCACCGTCTCGGATCGTGCAACGTCCAGGCCGATCTTTACCATTGCCTGCTTAAAAACATCACGCGCCTCACCTTTTTCAATTGCGGCGGGATTTGCGCCGATCATTTCAACATTATATTTCTCAAGTATACCGGCTTCATGCAAGTCCATGGAAAGGTTGAGTCCGGTTTGTCCGCCTAGTGTTGGCAGCAGCGCATCGGGGCGCTCTTTGGCAATGATTTTTTCCAGCGTGTCGACTCTGAGGGGTTCTATGTAAGTCACATCCGCAAATTCGGGATCAGTCATAATGGTTGCCGGATTGCTATTGACGAGCACGATGCGGTAACCTTCTTCACGGAGGGCTTTGCATGCCTGAGTTCCGGAATAATCAAATTCGCAAGCCTGACCGATAACGATCGGCCCGGAGCCAATGATGAGAATGGACTTAATGTCAGTGCGTTTTGGCATATATTTTCGGAAGCGTGTTTTTTTTATATTCTCATGCAAGCACGAAGCATTGGTTAGATTTTATAAATTAAGTACTTTCCAAGTCTTTCGTTTGAGTGTAACTGAAGCGGAACTATTTTAAGAAAAATTCCACTAATCAATCTTTATTATTTGTTTATGAAAGAGAGTAAAACACCTGTAATTGCTTTAGTTGTAGCGCTATCAATGCTTATCATTATACCAATTGTTGCTTTGTTTGTGTTTAAAAAGAGCAACGAATCTTCCGAGAGTAGCCAAACAAGTGAACGCAAAGAAGTAGTTGTCGACTTTGAACTCAGGCAGCTTGCTCAGGAAGCACAGCGCTTGGTCAATGATGATTTTTCAGAAGCGCTTCAAACAGGCGACATATCGATCGACAGTGTGTCTGAACTGAGAGATCAGCTCGAAAAAGCTGACAAAGAGCTTGCGGAAGGTGAAGTTAACGAAGCCAGAAGCCGCTATACCGATATTGTCTCAAATGCTGAGTCCAAGCTGAAAGAACTCGAATTTGCGAAGTCCGCTCGTGCAAAGAAAGAGTTAACCTATACTGAACTGAGCGCAAATAAAGCTTTGAAAACGGCCTTTGAGAATACTTACAGTGAAGCAGTCGATAACTACAATCAAGGATTGGAGGACATGGATGCAGGTGACTTTGAGGCGAGCATTCGTCGCTTTGAAGTAACCGATGAAATTTTGAAGGAGCTTAAAAAGCAATCCGTCAAGCAACTTGAAATGCAACTCGAAATAGCTCAGAAGGCTATCACTGACTTGGATTCAAAGACTGCCCGAGCCTCATTCGAGCGAGCGTTGGAGATTGACCCTGCAAACAAAGTCGCCAGTGATGGTTTATCAAAAGTCGAATCGATGGAAGCGATTGCAGAAGAGATGGAATCAATTATTTCGCTGCGGAAATCCGGTGATAATAAAGCAGCGCTTGTAAAAATTAATGCGCTTATTGAAGGAAACCCAGGCAACTCGTACTTGCTGGATAAGCGCAAAAATATCGAATCCGCTATTTTTGAAGACAATCGTAATGGAATTATCGAAAAAGCAGATTCAGCAGAGGCCGACGGTGACTTTTCCGCTGCAATGGCTTTTTTGGAGAAGGCAAACAAACTGCGCCAGGATGAAGCAATTGTTAAACGGATAAGTCAGCTAAAAGCCAAGCAGCTGGAAAAGCAGTTGGAAACCTTGTTGGAGACAGGATACAATGCTCTTAAAGCAGGAAACTTTGAGGC
>CAZUYZ010000090.1:0-15589 GCA_964624365.1 uncultured Puniceicoccaceae bacterium | reverse complement strand
TTTCAATGTAGTCTTCCTTAAGATTCAGAAAGATCGTCACCTTATCGCCGCACAAAGGATTGAACCCGTTTTCTACATGCGTGTACACTTCCGGCGCGCCATAATTCTTGGGCCGCTTGTTGTGTTCCAGCAGAATACTTTGATATAGTTCGTGTAAATCCGTGTCCATTCGTAGGCAAAACAATCAAACATGAAACTTTTCCATTTCTTTGCGCAATTTGGCCAGAATCATCAAGTTAACCAAAGAATCGTTTCATCTTTCTGACCGCTTCAACGAGTCGCTCGACATCGTCAAAATTGTTGTAAAACGCAAAAGATGCACGGGCGGTTGCGGGCACCCCAAAACGTTTTAATAAAGGTTGAACACAGTGATGCCCGGCGCGTATTGCCACTCCATCAGCATCCAGAAAGGTACCGATGTCATGTGGATGCACATCGTCGATCAAGAAGGAAACAACGGATGCTTTTTCTGGGGCAGTACCAATAATACGAACACCTTCGACCGCAGTAAGCTGCTCCGTCGCCAAGTGTAGTAGTTCTGTTTCGTGTTGCAGCGCAGCTTCACGATCCAGGTCATTCAAATAATCCAGCGCAGCGCCAAGTCCAATAACACCTTCAATATGAGGTGTCCCGGCTTCAAACTTCCCGGGGATGCCTTTGTAAGTCGTTCCTCCAAAATCGACCTGTTCGATCATGTCGCCACCGCTTTGGTAGGGTGGCAATTTTTCGAGCCAACTACGCTTTCCCCAAAGAACGCCAATTCCGGTTGGACCACAGACTTTGTGCCCGGAAAAAACAAAAAAGTCACAATCCAACTCACTTACGTTTACTGGCATGTGCGGTACCGACTGCGCTCCATCAACTAGAACCGGTACATTATGCGCATGGGCTTTCTCAATAATTTTTTTGACCGGATTAATTGTGCCCAGCGCATTGGAAATGTGTACAACCGAGACCAATCGCGTTTTTTCAGTCAACAGTTCCTCAAAAGCGTCCATATCCAGAACACCATCATTATCGACCGGAACGACCTTCAACACCGCGCCTGTCTTTTGCGCCGCAATTTGCCAGGGAACAATGTTGGCATGGTGTTCCATATGTGTGATCAGAATCTCTTCGCCGGACTTGAATACCGTTTCAACAAATCCCTGAGCAACCAGATTAATGCCCTCAGTGGCGCCGCGCACGAAAATAACTTCGTCCGAATCGGCTACACCAATGAATTGGGCAACCTTCCCACGAGTCAGTTCATAGGCATCGGTTGCCTGTTCGCTCAGGTAGTGAACACCGCGGTGTATGTTCGAATTTTCCGAACGGTAGTAGCGGTCAACTGCTTCAATAACTGGAAGGGGCTTTTGCGAAGTAGCGGCGCTATCCAAATAGGTAAGCGGCTTTCCCCTCACCTCTGTCGAAAGGATTGGAAAGTCCGACCGCACACGCTGATAATCAAATTGCTTTAATGCACTCACAAAAACAACTTCACGACTTGTGAGATAATCTCAATTTGAATTTAGAGAAAATCTTAGGACTTGTTCATCGTCTTTTTCGAGTCATACGAAAAATTCGTTACTTGGGCTCAAACTTATGCGAAAACTTTGGCTTGTCGATCAAGTGAACGTTTGCACAGTTTTTACAAAATGACACCCGAAGACGCATTGCAAAAACACTTCGAAATGACTGCATTTCGTTCGCCTCAGGATGCAGTTATCCAAGCAGTGCTTGACCAAAAGGATACGCTTGTCGTAATGCCTACCGGTGGTGGCAAAAGCCTTTGTTTTCAGTTGCCTGCTCTTTTGCTCCCCGGAGTTACGCTGGTTGTCTCTCCGCTGATCGCGCTGATGAAAGATCAGGTGGATGCTTTGCAAGCACGCGATTTGCCGGCAGGACTGCTGAATAGTACACAATCTCTTGAGCAGCAGCGAACTACTCTGGACTCCATGCGCAATGGCAGTCTAAAGTTAGTTTACGTTGCGCCGGAACGATTTCGTTCCAAGTCTTTTCTAAACGCGTTGCCGAAGGACTCGATCAGTTTATTTGCAATCGATGAAGCGCACTGCCTTTCGCAATGGGGTCACGATTTTCGCCCTGACTATATGCGCCTTGGCGAAGCGCGCAAAGCGCTGGGAAATCCGACCTGTATTGCGCTGACGGCAACGGCAACACCGGATGTCCAGCAGGACATCAAACAACAGCTTGAAATGAGGGATCCAGTCGAATTCGTAGCTGGATTTGCCAGAAAAAACCTTAGCTTTCGTGTCCGACCAACACAATCTGACAAAGACAAGCTGGATGCGCTTCAAGCGCTGATCCAACAATACAAAACGGGCATCGTTTACTGTGCGACGCGAAAATCGGTTGATTCGGTTGCCGATAAAATAGGACATCTGACGCGTTCAGTCATTCGCTATCACGGTGGCCTTTCAGACAGCGAACGCACTGCTGCACAGGAGTTGTTCATCAGTTGCAAAGCCAATATCGTTGTTGCGACCAATGCGTTTGGCATGGGAATCGATCGTCCGGATATTCGTTTTGTCTGCCATTACGAAATGCCTGGCAGTGTGGAGGCTTACTATCAGGAAGGCGGACGTGCTGGACGTGATGGTCAGCCTGCCGTCTGCGAACTGCTTTTTTCCTTTGTCGATAAGCGTGTTCAGGACTTCTTTATCGAAGGCGCTAATCCGGGAAAAGCTCTAATCGCGGAAGTTTTTGATCTGTTGTGTGCCGAAAGCGACGAAAATCATGAAGTACGTCGATCAATTGATAGTCTCTGTGAATTAATCGAACGTAAAGTCAATCCGATGGCGATTAGTACATCGCTTTCTATATTGTCACGTCAGGGATGGATTGAACGATTCGACATTCCCGGCAAGCGTATGCGAGGCACGCGAATAAAACAATTTGGTCAAAGCGGACGTACTCTGCCGATCGATGAAGAAGCCCTTAAGAAAAAAGCTGCCCGCGACAACGAACGCCTAAAAGCCGTCATTCAATTTTCCTACTCAGATTACTGCCGTCAAAAATGGATACTGGATTATTTTGGTGAAAAGAACGGCATAAACTGTGGACGTTGCGATAATTGTAAGCAGTCAAAAAATCTGGCTGCGCGAGCGCTCAGCAAAGATGAATTCACCATTGTTCAGAAAGCGCTTAGCGGTGTAGCGCGTATGAGTCGCAAGGTTGGGGCCGATGAATGGGCGCCGCGTTTCGGCAAACAAAAAATCATCCAATGCCTGCTCGGTAGTGAAAGTTCCAAAATGCACGCCAGCGGCCTGGATCAGCTTTCAACTTATGGAATACTGAAAGCCGAAGGCAGCGCCTACGTCACTGCCTTATTTAAAAGTCTGGAACGTGCCGGATTGGTTCAACGCGTCGTCGAATCCGAATACCCTCTGCTCAGACTCACAGAAACCGGCGCCCGGGTAATGCGCGGCGCCGAACAGATTGAACTAGAGCTTCCCGAGCGCACTGCCGGCGCCATTCGTGCGAAAAAATCCTCTTTAAAAAATGTTGAGACATCCGAAAAAACAGAATCGGCCATTCTGGATCAACGTCTTTACGGCCTACTGGTAGGACTTAGAGCTAAGATAGCTGCGGAATCAGGCAAACCTGCCTTCACTGTCTTTCCAAACTCAGTCCTACTTGAACTTGCAAACCAAAAACCACAGGACGAAGCTTCCGCACTCTCGATCAAAGGGATTGGCGTTTCAAAAGCGAAAACAGTGCTGCCGGCATTCCTGCAACTGATCCGGGATCATTCCTGACACCCCATGTCCATTACAGGCTCTCTCTCCAGCCCCAACATCTTGTAGTGTTTCATGCCTTCCAGCACACCACTGGTCGCAAAATTTTCCGCAAAATAACAGGTTTCTTCACGGTTATGCGCCTTTAGTAATTTCAGCGCTTCAGTACGAAGTTGTTCGGAGGCATTGCCAACGACTACTGAAGCGTATCGACCTACCAATGCGGCCAAGTCATTGCCCGAGTCTCCGGCATAAAGAATCCTGCCAGCAGTCAGATCCAATAGTTCAGACAGCCATTCCAAGGCATAGGCTTTATCCACTTTGGCAGGAAGTATATCAACTAAACCACGCTTGCTGAAAGGATCGACGCTTCCAAGACACGTATACGGAAGAGAATTCTGCTGCCGTATCTCATTTACCTGATCAACGAACCTATGCAGTTCGTTCTCTTCACACCAGTAGCTAATTTTAAAATCGGATTGATTTTCCTCGGGCTGAAGCTGAAGACCCTTCAAGGGTTCAAGAATAGTTTCGATTTCTCTGCGATCTACTCCCACACAAATCTCGTCAAGCTTTTCGTGGTAATCGCGAAGATTGGAGAAAGAGTCTCCGGATTTTTCGTAAACCGAAGTTCCAACATCGCAGATAATCCAATCCGGAACAGGCAAAAGATGCTGCTCAAGAGCGTCCTGAACTGATTGAAAGCTCCTGCCCGTTGCAAAAATAAGCATAAAATCGTGCGTCTCGCGCAATCTATGAATCTGATCCAGGTCTTCCTCATTCTGCCTTACACCTGGGAATGGGATCAGCGTGCCGTCGAGATCACTGACCAAAACATTAAGGTTGTTATTACGCTTATTATTGTGTGTTTGCATATCAATTCATACTTGAAGGTTAGTTCGTGTGTTTATAGCCTTTCTGTTTCACCGCAGGAGACAGGATTGAACTACCTTCAAGTTCCTTTAATTGCCATTCGGGCAAGCGGCCTTGCTTGAATTTACCACGAAGCGCTGCCGCCCATTTGCGGAGTTCAGCATCACCCTTATAGCCATGAGGGATGGCGTCGAGACCTGTTTCTTTCTGAAAAATGCGGTAGCGGTTTAACATTTCGTAGAAACGAATGCGGGCCTGCTCACGTATCTTCATGTATTCTGAAGTTGCGGTGTTCGGCATGATTACATTTTCTCGCTCACATTTAGGTCGCCAGGCAGCTTTTCGCCCTCTACCTGATTTTTTGTTAATAGAGGAATCGTTGATTTCAGTAATGACTTTGCTTTGAGCCTCCGTTAGCAAATTGATCAGTTCAGCGTTTTCATAACTCGATTTAAGTAACTGGTTAAGTCCATCACGTGCAAGTGCGTCCCTCTGAATTAACCTTCGAAGAGTTGAAGGCCACTGACTAGGCAAATCATCCACCTCTTGCGCCGCTTTTGCAAGGGTGAAGGCAATGACTTCGATCAGATCATCAGCGCGGTGCCGCAAAGGAAATATTTTTGCGCGGTCGCTCCAGATTGGGCCAGTCCGTCCACGATTTGAATTGTATCTGATGGAAATACGCTGTTTCACTGATTGGACAAACCGCTGCAGGTCTCCATAATTTTCTCTAAACTGCAATAATCGGTTGTGCTCCGCCGCATTCAATTTGATTTTATTCTTTGAAGAATAAACCTTTTTAAATGTAGGAACTTTTTGCTGGATAAATTCTTTTACTTCTTTTGGCAAATCAACAACATCTGACAAAATACCAACTGCATTTTCATAGTCCGAACCCAAATTCTTGGCAAGAATAGCGTTAAAACTTAACAGACATGCCTTTGATGTAGAATCTTGTTATGTGTTTCTGCCAAGCCACGTTGCAACTCGCGAAATACAGCCTTCTAAGTCATCCCGTACTTCGTATACCCAGAATCGCATTACGTCCCAGCCAAGTTCAAACATCCGGTGGTTCCGTATCTGATCTCTACGGCATAGCTCTCCAGTCCAGCTTCGATGATAACGTTCACCATCGACTTCTATATCGAGTTTTCTTTCACCGTCAAAAACAGCCAAGTCTAGGGCATACTTCTCTATCTGGTATTGTGGGATCGTCTTAATCCCGGCTTCATACAATGCAACATACAAAACTCGTTCCCAATCAGATACGTATGTTGGATTGGATATGGCCGGATATTTCGGACCGAGGTCACTCAACTGTTGTTCGCGACATACTTGCTCCTTTTGATCCAAACTGGTTACGTAAGCCGAAAATTCGCGCAAATATCCGACTTCAGACTGTGATGCAGCGTGTTGGTCGCCGACCACTAGCAGCATTGCTCGAGCACGGCTTATCGCAACGTTGAACAGATTGCCGTTATTTTGAAGAAATCCGATAGCTCCCGGCGAAATACCATCGGACAGAACAGGAGAAAATATCATTACATCCCGTTCGTCACCCTGAAACTTATGCACGGTATCAACAAGAAACTCAGCATTGATTAAACTCCGCTCAAGTTGAGAATCCTGGCTAACTTTCTGCCTTATTAAATTCGCCTGCGCCCGAAATGGGCTCACCGCACCAACGGTACCGTAGTAGCCCTGCTCCAACATTAAGTGCCGAAGGCTATTTACAACTGCATCAGCCTCTCGTCGATTCACGGCACCACCAGCAGCAGGGCGACTGACTTTTCCATCAACATGTACCCAACGCACGCCAGTGTTACTGCTAGATGGAAATCGTAGGTGCTCGTAACGGGTCGCAACGCGCAGACGATCTTCATAGAAGAAACGATTGGAAAACTCGATGATATCAGAATGGCTACGATGATGGTCACGCAAACTGACAATAGCTTCACTGGCTGCCATACCGGAAGCCAAATCAAATAACGAATTATACGAATACGCCCAATTTGCATATCCAGCGATCATGTCATACTTCTCCAATAATTGCTGATCTTGACCGCGGCGTAAACCACTGATGTGTGACAGTTGCTTAGGGTCACCGATCACTGCTACCTGCTTCGCTCGATAAAGCAGTGGTAATGCAGAGGCGATGTCACACTGACTCGCCTCATCGAATACAACTAAGTCGAAAAAACCGGCTTCGAATGGCAACTTCCCTCGCGCTGACAGTGATGTCACTGCCCAACAGGGTAACAAGTGGGCTACTTCTGAAAATAATTCTGCATACTGCTTATAGACATTTTTTCCCAATTTCATATCTGGCTCGGTCTCGATTACCATTTTCAGAAGGGAGCTGTATTTGCCCAGCAAAGCACGGTCTGAATGGGAAAGCTTTGATGGCTGCAAACGCAACCAATTCTTCCAAAGTGCTTCGGCGTTGTTCGACAATTGCCCGATTATATCGGTCTGTTCGCGAGCGATGGACTCAATAGACCTAGCCGCCTGCAGATTTTGCAGTTCCATTGTGTACTCGCAAATACGTTCAGCGAGACCGATTTTAGCCTTCAAAACATTTCCAAACGTATGCCATGCAGCAATGGTGTCGTCTGTTGGCTGATCTTCCGGCAGAGAGACACCAAATAGTCTCAGAACTCCTTTCAGGTCTGCTGCTGTTTTCACTAGTTCATTAAAGCGATTCTTTTTGGTGAAGCCCCATAGCAAGCGTGTTAAAAATGGTTTTTCCGTGCGCGTTGCATTGCATAAAGCATTGTGGAATCTGGCTGCAACAGACTGAATTTCTTCAAGCCCGGAGTTTTTTAAAAAAGTGAAAGTTTCTTCAGGCAACTCTCTACGTGCATCCTCGGCAGCACGTTCCAATGCGTCGACCCGATTACGCAATTCGACAATGTATGCTAAATCATCATCCAAACCTTTGAGCTTTTCTGCAGATCGCTTATGAATATCCCAGCTTTCATCAAAAGCCAATTGGTCATCCGCTGTCGATGTAACGGATAACAATGCCAACAAATATTCCGCTAGCTTTTTCTGATATTGGTTGGAACCGACACGTAGCAGAATTGGCCTTGGCCCCAGATTATTCAGACGAACCTCGACAACATCTACAGCCTTATTATTTTTGCTTGCAAAAACCACACGCTTTTCTTGCCAAGCTGCATTGAGTAAAAGGTTTGTAACCACCTGCGATTTGCCAGTGCCCGGCGGACCGGTAATGATTGTCAGATTTTGATTCAGGGCCTGATTGATTGCCTGGCGTTGTTCGGTGTTAAGCGGCAAAACCTCAATCAATGGCTTTGCTGAATCGTCTGAAGCCACCGTTATATCACCGTGAATCCATTGACCCAGCGCAGTATCTCGATAACTGAATTCTTGCAATCTGGCTAAAGCCCTCAGTTCAGATTCCAACCCCTGCGTGAACGGTGAACGTTCGCCAACAACTAACACGGCTCGATTGTAGATACCTTCCTGATCTATCTTTGCTAGTGGAGGAACCGTGATAATAGCCTCTGGATCACAAGGCTCAATCCACGGCCATTCGGAGCGTACTGCACCTAGACGATAGGCAAGTTCATCCAGCTCTGGCGCTTCAATCGTATCCGTTAGTCCCAATTCTTCCTCAAGCTGAACCAGTTCATCCATAAGCGCTTCACGATCTACATTTGTAAATCGTTTTAAAACCTTCTGGTTAATCATTGGAAACGTAAGATCGATCTTTGGTTGCGAACTCGACTGCAAATCCAACTCTACTGCAAAAAGTAATATCGGCTCGACGAAATAACCCGACCAATTCGACTGCTTTGACTGAACAAATTTCAAAGTGCATGGATAACCCAGATACATCATCAAACGAGAGCGTTCCTTGCGAACTTTCCCCAACAGTCGTTGAGCCTCCGACCCATGAAAAAGACTACTGTGATCCGAAGCAGGCAACTGCTTCAGTTCCACATAATCCAAGTCACCATACTGGTTTGCCGCAAAAACGGAGATACCTGTTTCCTCCTGCCCAATACATGCCAAGTAGTAACGAGCAACCTTGGCCAGTGGTGTTTTTGCATACGAAACTGATCCTTCCTGCTCTTTCTGATGCGATTGATCCTTGGGATACCACTGGTAGCGCTTGTCTTGCCAAACCAGCCCCTTGAGCTTCCCGTACAAAACATTGTTGATCGTTTTTTTGTCGGCACCCAAATCCGTTGCTATTTCACGAGAAAGCTGCCCCGGTTTGGCATTTATTATTTCCAGAATTTGTTTCTCCAGCGACATTAGATTACTTTTCTTCTTTCTATTGAATCAATACATCTAAAAAGTGACTAAACTTGACAAATACACGCAACTTCTATCAATCACATGGCATTGATATGCAATACTTTAATTCATTCCTAATGAGTAGGTCGTCAGTTCGGCTACGATTTTCGGCTCCAAACCTAATTCGAATTGTTTATATCAAAAGCTGTGGCCCTATTATTAATTCTTAGCAAAGGATGTAGTCGAGGAGAGGGCTCAAGCCTGCAAATGTATCATGGCTAAAAAGTTTTTTAGATTCCATGATTGTTCAAAAGCACGCATCTTTTGCTATTGGGGCGTTCTCATTCTGGCAGGAATTATGCTTTTGAGTCTGACATATTTTAAAGAGTCAAAGATGACTAAAGCTGATTCAGTAAAGCTGGAACAAACACAAGTGCCGATGGTGACTACTACTGGTTCTGATCAGTCAAAACTCAAGACGCCAGAAAAAGCAAATTTTACTACAGAAAGCGTTACGGAAAAAGAGAAAGGCTCTTTAACAAATCATAATTGGGAGTATTTGCGTTACAGTATGCGACGCGATCCCGGGAGTATTACCGTCACGAAAAATACTGATGGTTCCAGTACTGCCTTTCTTAATGGTACTTTCAAGACAGTGAGCGCTGCGAGGCGCCTGCCTGACGGCAGGCTTGTTATACAATGCTTCGAAAGCTTTGATGCTCTTGAAAAGTTTATGACCTCAACTACAACGGAATCTGCTGTTGTAAAATCTAAATGATCTCAATTATCGATTTGTTACACGTCTTATTCGTTATATTTCAAAAGAAGTGATTATGTATAAATGGTTCCAAAATCATTTTTTACTCGCTGTAGTCTTTTTTCTAACCGCGATTCCAGTATGGGCGGCAAAGTTTAATATCGTTTATGAGGACGGCGGGAATTTTGGTTTTAATGCAGCAACTGCAAGAGATCCTGTTGGTGGAAACAATGGTACCACTCTAGGGCAGCAACGAAGAAATGTCGTGGAAAAAGCTGCCGAAATCTGGGGCCAATATCTGGAAAGTGATGTCGAGATAGAAATTTCAGCAAAGTTTGAAGCTTTTTGCAGTACCTCGCTATTTACGACAAATGACTTTATTAACCTAAAAGCTCTTGTGCTTAAGTTTAAAAATCCCACTGATCCAGTATCACAATTCTTGGAGTCACAGTTCGATTTTTCTACACAAAGACTATTAGCTGCATATGATGATGAGTCTGAAGAACCTTCGGAGCTACTACAAGATGCCATCATTGAGGAGCTTAACTGGGTGCTGCAAGGTGATTCGATTTATGGGGCAAATCGTTTTTCTGGAGTAAGTGAGCAAATAAAGAACCTTGCTGAACAGGATCGGGAAGTGATTGAACCAATTTGTTTGAATCGGCTGCTTTTGTTGGCTGCTTATCCCAGTGAAATAAAATCGAGTAACGGCAATGGAGCCATCTTGGCCTCTGGAGGGCCAGCCAGATTTCATGAATCTTTTACCAACAGTCCAGCAACTGAAGTTTGGTATGCTTCAGCATTGGCAAACAGTATAGCAGGAGAAGACTTAAAACCGAATGAACCAGATATCGAAATAAGTGTAAATGCATTGATCGATGTTCCCGAAGCAAAAGTCCTGAATGGCAACGGTTTCTATTATGGCCATGATAATAATATAAGTGTTCAGATTAATCTGCTGAGCACTCTACTTCATGAAATTGGTCATGGGCTAGGTTTCATTTCTTCCATTAGTTTAATAGATGGTAGTTTTTTACTTGGAGATACAGATGAACCAAAGTGGCCAGATAGTTTCTCACGTTTGATTAAAGATATGAAAACGGGTAAGTTATGGATAGAGATGAGCGCAAATGAGCGCTTTGAAGCTGTTAGTAGTAATCCCAACATTACATTCACTGGAGCGTGTACTAAACAATCCAGCCAGCTAATACTTAAACCCGAAGAGGCGGACGAAAGTGTAAGTCAGAATGATAGTGGAATGCTTCTAATAGTTAATGGTTCAAACGAATCTGTTATGACTTACGAGGGCGAAGCATCCGAGTTTGGACTAGGCGTTCCCATCTGGGGTATATCCGGTAAACTTGTTTTAGTAGACGATGGTGTGGGGACTAAAAGTGATGCCTGTCAGGAACCTTTTGTTAATGCAAATGATATCAGAGGGCGAATTGCGGTTATTGATCGAGGTGGTGGCGTCGAATGTGTTTTTGTTGATAAGGTAAGACGTGCCCAAGATGCCGGAGCGCTTGCAGTTGTCATCGTTAATATTAATGATGATAACAGTGGGTTGTTCATGACTGGAGACGGAATTTTTCAACCTACTGGGACTAACTTTGAAATTACAATCCCAACTATATTTATTGGCAAAAGTGATGGTGATTTGGTAAAAGAAATTCTACCTGAAGCTTATGCAACTCTCACCAACAACAATAAATTGAGCGGGACACAAAATAATATGATCAATATTAACGCATTAAGTGTTTCTCATTGGTCTCCCGAGGTCTTTCCACAACTTCTTATGGAATCGGAAACCCTTGGACCTACCAGACCGGATCTTGATCTGACGCTACCTGCACTACGTGACATAGGCTGGAAAATTTCAAATATTCCTTTCCCCCATCTAAGCTTTGAGCTCTGGGCGGATGAATATATCAGTGGCTCCGAAAGAGAATTTGACGACGATCCGGATGCCGATGGTTCAGTTAACCTGATGGAGTATGCCTTTGGAACCCATCCTGAAGATGCTGCCAGCATACCTGCCTCAATGGAATTTTCGTCTTCCAGTAATGGGGAAAATCTATTCACGCTCAGATATAAGAGAAGCCCAGCTCCAGCAGACATAATTTTTTCCGTCACTAAGGCTAGTAGCCTAATGACCCCTTTCATTGAAACAACAAGTGAATTCGAGTGTCGGCAATGGAATCGGTTTGTCGATCAAGCTGGTTTTGAGACAATTGAGTTTCAAATCGAATCTGCTGCTCCTCAGCAATTTTTCACTGTAGAGGCAGAGAAATATTCGGAGTAAAAAACAAGTTTGCTGCTAGCAATATATGGAAACGGCGATCAAATCAAGAGCCCAGGCGTACACAACAGAAACAGATATTGAACTGCCGCTACTGGGCATTGATCTGGGATACAGCGCAACTGCCAAATCCTGTGGTATCGCCAGTTCCAGAAACGATGGTGCATATGCGCTTTGTTTTGGCGATTGCATTGACCATATTGCTCAACAAATACGTGACCATGGCCCACATATTCTGATTATTGAAGCAGTACTATCCACCTATCATAGCCCTGAAGGAAATCCTGCAATTCGTGGCGAATTTGAAAAAGGCCGTGGCTGGTATCATGGCCCTGGCGTGACTACCTTCGCCGCCGCCCTACGCTTTCTGGATCAACTGGACAAACAACTGCCGAAAACAATCAAATTACCTCTGGTTGAAGGTTTTCTTAGCTATAAACCCGTACGTACAACACACGAAGCCGACGCCCGAAGACTGGTGGATGAATTTTCTACTGCGGAGCAATTTTTTCCTCATAAACAGAGCCAGCCTATCTGTTCAAAAATCAACGGCATTCCCGAAATTAGACGCTACAATGCGCCGGCCAAATGATTCTGTATTCACTGTTGCCAGTATAATTGAGTCTATTTTGTATCATCGCCAAATATGGAGTTTGTATTTACATTGATCGTTGGAGTTTTGATTGGAGCAGGTTTAGTTTACAGCTTGCTTCGTCGTGATCAGTCGCAGACCCGATCGGATCTCAATACAGTTCGCGAAGAACTAGCGCTGGCGAAAGAAACGCTTGCACGTACCGAGGCTCAGCGTGATGCAGAACTGAAGGCTGCTTCTGAAAAGCTGATTCTTCTCGAGGAAGCAAAAACAAATTTACAAGACAGTTTTAAGGCGCTTTCTTCCGAAGCGCTCTCGAAAAACAATGAATCCTTTCTAAATTTAGCCAAGGCGACTTTAGAAAAGTATCAGGAAGGCGCAAAGGGAGATCTTGAAAAACGCCAGCAAGCGATCAATAAGTCCGTAGAACCTGTAGGTGAAGCGCTTAAGCTATTTAATGAGCGCGTTTCAAAAATTGAAGAACGTCGCACAGAAACCGATGCCGGTTTGCGAGAAAAATTAAAACAACTCGCCCAGTCACAAATACAATTGAGCCGAACGACGAGTAGTCTGGTTCAGGCGCTTCGAGCGCCTCAGGTTCGTGGTCAGTGGGGTGAATTGCAACTGCGACGCACCGTTGAAATAGCAGGAATGATCAATTACTGTGATTTTGAAGAGCAGTCTACAGTTGAGACTGAAGCAGGACAGCGTCAGCGGCCGGATATGTTAATACGGTTGCCCAACGAGCGTCGAGTCGTGGTTGACTCCAAAGTGCCTCTTGCCGCCTATCTGGATGCTCTTGAGTCAGACGATCCGGATGTACAGACCCAAGGCATGCAGTCGCACGCTCGCCACCTTCGTGAACACATCAAGGGTTTGTCCGCGAAATCCTATTGGGCACAATTTGATGATACTCCCGAGTTTGTCGTTTTGTTTATACCGAATGAAGCGATTTTCAGCGCAGCGTTGGAACAGGATCCAAGCCTGATTGAGCTGGGAGTATCAAACAAAGTCATTCTGGCAACGCCTACGACACTAATTGCGCTGCTCAAAGCCATCGCTTATGGTTGGCAACAGGAGGCAATCGCTCGCGAGGCCAAGCAGATTAGCGCACTGGGCAAAGAATTTTACGACCGCATAGGAGTTGTTGTTGGCTATCTTTCCAAATTGGGCAAGAACCTAGACCAAACAGTTGATCAGTACAACAAGACAATTGGCTCGGTAGAGACTCGATTGCTTTCAACTGCAAGGAAATTTCAGACTCTTAAAAGTGTTTCCGCTGAAGGAGATCTGGATGTCAAAGCAATTGAAAAAAAGCCTGCGGTGCCTGCTTCCATTTCAAAATCACGAACAGTTTCTTAGCCAACTCATTTTTTTGATGGGCGCGGGAAAAGTATCGTCTTGTCACCCAACTGCTTGCCTTCCAGCGTGCTGCCCCAGTCCAGTTGACCTTCAAGCTGCTTAAATGGCTCTGCTCCAACAAGAGCGCGAATTTTGTCGGATATAGAGGGCATGACCGGCGTAAGCAAAACTACACTCAGGCGCAGAGCCTCTGCCATGTAAGCCAGCGAGGTATGCAACCTTTCCAGATCCGCCGGCGTTTCTGATTTTGCCAGCTTCCAGGGTGCACGCGTTTCAGCGTATTTATTGATGCCGGATACAAACGCAAAAATACGGTCCAAAGCTTTGTGAAATTGAAACTCTTCAAAAAACGGTATCAATTCACTTCGAGTTGAATCCCAGAGCTTACGCAAATCCTGCTCCGGCGGCTCATCTATGGAAGCAACGGGTACTTTTCCTTCGGTATAGCGCCCGCCCATATTTAGCAATCGACTAACAAGGTTTCCGAGATCATTCGCCAGATCGCTGTTGTAGCGACTCATAAATAAATCCAAAGAAAATTCACTGTCCTGGCCAACGTTCATCTCCCGAGTTATAAAATAGCGAAAGGCGTCCGATCCGAACTGCTCTATCAGGTCCAGAGGATTGACCACTTCTCCGGTACTTTTTGACATTTTTGCTCCGGAACTAAGCCACCATCCATGCACCAGAAAATGCTTTGGTAATTCGATATCAAGCGCCTTGAGCATGATCGGCCAGTAAATTGCATGAGGAGGGACGAGGATGTCTTTACCGATTACATGGTAGTCTGCGGGCCAATTTTCTTTGAATGCATCGGTTCCATAGCCCGCAGCAGTTATGTAGTTAGTTAGCGCATCAAACCAGACGTAAGCCACATAATCGGTATCAAAGGGCAACTCAATTCCCCACTCCAGACGCGACTTAGGTCTGGAGATACAAAGATCGTTCAGAGGCTCTTTCTTTAAAAACTGCAATACATCACCGCTACGAAAGCGAGGATAGATCATGCTTTTATCAGTTTCGATAGTTTTAATCAACCAATCCTGATAATTTGCTAATTTAAAGAAATAGTTCGCCTCGACGACCGCTTCAACTTCGCCGTAGATTTCCGGCCACTTCCCGTCCACTTTTTCTTTTTCTGTAACGAATTGCTCCTGTCGCTGACTGTAGTAGCCATTGTAGTCAGCTTTATAAATTTCTCCCTTGTCGTAGAGCGTTTGCAAAATCTCAGCGACCACTTTCCTGTGCCGCTTCTGAGTCGTGCGAATATAATCGTCGTTAGATATTTCCAGACGCTTGCAAAGCTCCTGAAATGCTTCGGCATGCTGATCACAAAACTCCTGTGGTTCAATCCCCTGCTTTTGAGCCGACATCTGGACTTTTTGCCCATGCTCATCCAGCCCGGTTACAAATCGCACAGAATCGCCCATAAGACGGCGGAATCGAGCTACTATATCCGTCAACACTTTTTCGTAGGCATGGCCTACATGTGGCGATCCATTAGCATAGTCAATTGCGGTTGTGATGTAGAAATGTTTACTCATGGAAAAAAAGTAAACTGAGCAGCCTTATCTGATTAGGCAAGTCTTGAGAAACTATTAAGATTCACACTATCGGACAAAATTTTGAATAACAGACTTAAACACTTCAAGGTAACTTTATTTGGCTCGTATCTTGTTGAGAGCTTGGAAAGCAAT
>CAZUYZ010000089.1:0-11828 GCA_964624365.1 uncultured Puniceicoccaceae bacterium | reverse complement strand
ACTGGGGCCACCCACAAAAAGTCCGACAACAAGTAAAGTAATAGAAACTGATAAGAACTGTTTCAAATTATTGTTTATCCTTAAAAGAGCAGTGGACTGAGGTTTTGCTTTGTAGCCCACTAATTCACACGAATCTCATATACCGCCAAAATGGTGAGCTGTATTAGAATAAGTTAAAATCCATAACTATCTGATAAATAATAATCTATGCTATATATTTATGTAATTCGTGGGCTCCACTGTGGTTTATAGAATCATGGTACTCTGTGACGCCTTAGAATGTGTTAAATCGAAAACATATTCCTCGTGAAACTAAAAACAGTTCTTGTTCCAAAGTGTAAAGATAATTGAACTATTGTAATGGAATCGCTCATACGCTCTCTGCGTCAGGAAATATTGTTTGCTCGTCGTCGTATTTATAAAATCGGCCAAGCAACTCCGCTGGATGAGATCGACCTCGATGATCTGACTATTTTCGTCAAACGAGAGGACCTCTCGCCGATTCATGCATATAAATGGCGCGGCGCTTACAACTGTATGGCACAGTTAACTCCCAAGCAGTTGAAGAAAGGTGTCGTCACCGCTTCGGCTGGCAATCATGCGCAGGGTGTTGCTATTGCTGCCAAAGAACTCGGTACGCAAGCAACCATCTTTATGCCTTTGGCAACACCGCAAATGAAACAAGTCGCAGTGAAACGGCACGGTGGGCCATTCATTGAAATTCGTTTAACCGGGGATAGTTATCAGGAAGCCAGTTCGGCTGCTTTGGCTCACGCAGACGCCAAGGAACTGACTTACATACATGCTTATGACGACATTGCGGTGATGGCTGGTCAAGGAACACTGGCCGACGAAATCATCATGTCTGGCAAAGGACCATTTGACGTTGCCTTTCTACAAGTAGGCGGTGGAGGTATGGCAGCTGCTACAGCAACTTGGCTAAAGATGCACTTCCCTGATATTCATATCATCGGCGTCGAGGGCATTCAGCAGGCTTCCATGGCGGCAGCTATTAAAGCGGGCCATCCCGTAACTCTGGACAAAGTGGACATTTTTTGTGACGGCACAGCAGTTAGCAAAGTGGGCAAGTTGACCTACCAGGTTTGTTCTGAGGTGGTTGATGAGTGGATAACTGTTAGCAATGACGAAGTTTCTGCCGCGGTTCAGTTTCTTTGGGAGCGCTTACGTTGCATCCCCGAGCCATCCGGCGCCATGGGAGTTGCCGGAATTTTGCAACAACGCGCAAAACTGGCTGGGAAACGTGTTCTAAGCATTCTCTGCGGCGCAAACATGGACTTTGAACAACTGGCGCTCATCGCTCGACGCGCTGCTGTCGGCGCTTCGCATCGACGCTTTTTGCAAATTGAGATTGAGGAAAAATCCGGCGCCATGCATGCCCTTCTCAAAAATCTGCCGGAAAACGTCAATATCGTGGACTTCCAATACGGTAAAACCCACCTGGACCGAGCAGACCCGGTCATTGGTTTCGATGTGAATCCGATGGAGTTTGAACTGCTAAAACAGTCGCTCAACACACATGGCTACTCGCACGAAGAAGTGACCTCTGAGGCAGACGTGACGTTTCGACTGATACCTTATGAAGCGTCATTGCTGCATCTGCCTTATTTCATAACACTTGAATTTCATGAACGTCCGGGCGCTTTGGCCGACTTTTTGAATTCGATCAGCACACATGCCAATCTCTGTTATTTCAACTACGTCTACTCGGGCGAACGTGTTGGCCGCGCGCTACTTGGATTTGAATTTAAAGATTCCAATCAACATGCACAATTTCCCCAAGCGCTCGAATTGGCAAAAAAAGCCTACCGCGCCTACGAACCTATTTCCGAATCCACCTTGAAACGCATCTTGAACTAAGCTCAACCATGGAAGCGAACTTTCTAATCTTACTGGCAATTGTGCCGATTTTTCTACTGATTTGCAGTGGCATTGTTGCACGATTTTTGGGCTGGCTCGATACAAGCGCCGACATCAGCTTGATGAAGTTGGTGGTCAACTTGCTCTACCCTGCCCTTATCTTTGATAAAATTCTCGGCAACGAAGTCTTGCGCGATCCGGGCAATCTCATCGTGCCGCCACTTCTCGGCATGGGTACTGTTGTGTTGGGATTTGCGGTCGCTTGGATTTTTATCTGCAAATTTGGAGTAGAGTCTTCATCTCAGAAGCGAACATTCATTTTCATTACCGGAATCCAGAATTCCGTTTATTTCACGCTGCCGATCATTGAATTGCTCTTTGATCAGGAAACCGTTGGCATCCTTTTAGTATATAATCTTGGAGTGGAAGTTGCGATTTGGTTGATTGGAGTAGGATTAATCCTTCCGACTGAGGGGGCAACGTCATTGGTGAAACGCATCCTAAGCGCACCGATTCTTGCGATTCTGTTTGCGACCTGGATCAACTTTTTTGGCTTTGACCAGAAACTCCCAGAGTTCGTTCTCAAAGTAATCCCGTTACTGGGACAATGCGCAGTTCCACTGGGCCTGATTCTGATCGGAGCGATCTTTGCTGATTTAAGACCTAGCATTCAAATATTCACGCAGATTAAGATTCCGCTATTTGCTATCATCATACGGCTGCTGGCGCTGCCGACCATCATTCTATCAACGGCCTTTTTCCTGCCACTAAGCCTTGAACTCAAACAAGTGATTGTCATTCAGGCTGCGATGCCCTGCGCAGTTTTCCCCATCGTACTTGCACAACATTTTGGCGGCTCTTCCAACGTTGCGTTTAAGGTTGTTTTCAGCACCACAATTCTAAGTTTTTTAACAATTCCACTATGGATCCAAGCTGGCTTTAAACTTTTTGGGTTCTGATTCGAATTGGCGTGTGATTTCTTCGCACTGAAGTAGCGCAGGTGCGTCCTCGCTCCGACCAACAGCACAGCTTCACCTCACTCGTGTCCTGGCCGCAAACTCAGAACTCAAAAATCACCTCCATTTGTGCAAATTAAACTCCCCGTAGCAAGCTACGGGGTATCTGGCTTGAAAAAAAATGACTGTCCTCAATCCAAATCGTTATAGAAATCGGGATCTATTGATCCTTTGGCACAGTTCGATTTCGAGTTCTGAAATAATAACAGCTTGACCTACTTAGCATTAATCCTCCAAAAATTAATTTTTCAAATCGAGGATGGTCTACATGGCGTCTAGCAGCTCTGTCTTAAGTACCCCCCTTCTATTAATGCTAGATTTCTCAAAAATGATATTGATACTTACACTATACGTTTTGGCAGCCACTTTCCTCTTTATTTACGGAGCAAATTGCTATGTTATGATCGGGCTGTTCCTACGGCGTCAGAAAAAAGAACGCAAAGCGGCGCAAGCTTTGTTTAAAGCAGGTGAAAGACTACTCGAAACGCCGGAAGCGCTTCCCCATGTTACAACACAAATACCTCTCTACAACGAAACAAATGTCGCCGAACGTATCATACGCTCGGTAGCAAAAATGGATTATCCAGCAGCCAAGCATGAAATCCAGATATTAGACGACTCTAATGATGAAACCTGCGCCGTGGTCGATACAGTAGCCAAGGAGCTTAAAAAGGTCGGTCATGACATAAGTGTTATCCGCCGTCAGAAACGCAGTGGTTTTAAAGCAGGAGCGCTTCGTTATGGAATGGAACGCTGCAAGGGAGAGTACATTGCTATATTTGACGCTGATTTTGTGCCGTCCGCAGATTTTCTTCGAAAAATGGTTCCAGCGCTTAAAAGTGATGATCAACTAGCCTTTGTGCAGGCTCGATGGGGCCATCTCAACCCGGAACGCTCACTATTAACTCGCGCCCAGAGGATCGGGATCGATGGTCATTTCATGATTGAGCAGTGTGCCCGCAGTTATAACAATCTATTTCTCAACTTCAATGGCACAGCCGGACTATGGCGTAAAGAAGCCATTATTGACGGAGGTAATTGGCAATCTGACACGCTTACCGAAGATATGGATCTCTCCTATCGCTGTCAGCTGGCTGGTTGGACCGCTGCTTACTATCCTGATGTAATTGTACCCGCCGAGCTTCCGGAAAGCTATGCAGCCTTCAAAAGTCAACAATTCCGTTGGGCAAAGGGATCGGTTCAGACAGCAATAAAAATTATGCCGCGCGTCTGGAACTCTAGAGTGTCCTTTTTTGCAAAACTACAGGCATTCTTACATATGACGCATTACTGCATTCATCCGTTGATGGCAATTATGGCTTTGTTTGCTTTACCGATACTAATGGTAACTGAAGTCAAACTTTCAATTTGGCAGTCTTTACCCATTATTGCCGCAATTCTGATTTCACTCACTGGTCCAAGTGCGCTCTATTGTGTCAGTCAATTTTCACAAGGACGCAAAAGAGGCTGGAATCTTATTCATTTACCGGGTCTTGTTTGTATCGGGGTCGGAATCGCCCTATCCAATACGCGTGCCGTTTTCGAGGCGGCCATCGGGGTTAGCAGTCCCTTTGTACGCACACCAAAAAGTGGAAATCAAAAGAAGAAATACAACTTCCGGACCAACTGGTTTCCGATTATTGAAATCCTTATGGGGATTTACTGCGCGTTCAGTTTTGCATATTACCTCAAAGCTGAAAAGTACATCATCGGTCAGTTTTTACTCATTTACACACTTGGCTTCCTAACCGTCGGACTTCGCAGTCTGCTAGAACAATTTAGCCCGGAGAATTGGTGTTCCAAAATATTCCGACTCGTAAAATCCAATCTGCTCGGATTGCGGAGAACCGCTCAAAATTCGGCCAACTAGAGAATCGATCTACACTGATTAAAGCCATCTGTGCACTCGACGCTTTTATTGACAAAATTTCTAGGTCTCATCATTAACTTCGGCATGCGTATATTTTCTCTCATGCTGCTTTGTCTCTTAAGTTCTGCCTGCACTACAACCAGAGAGCCAGCAGAGTCTCCCATAGAGATAGTAGAAATCACGCCGCGCTACATTGAAGCTGAAACATTTAAGCGCATATCGGAGTACATGACTGGTAGAGAGAATTCAGGCAGACGAGTGATCATACGCACAAATCCAAAACAGCGCAGCGGCTACTACTTTGTTCTGATTCTTGATCGAAATGTTCGAAGGCTACCCTCGGATGCCTACCTAATCGGTGAATTCTACACCTCCAAGTCTCGTGATGTGCAAACGCATCAATTTCAATTCCCCTCGATACCACCAAGCACTCGAGAAGTTTTTATCGGACTGACGGGTGATGATCAACCACCGGAGGGCGAAATACCAACAGCTTGGCGTTTCACGATCAAGAACTCGCAGGAAGCTATTCTGGCACAAAAGAAAAGCTATCTCTGGAGCC
The DNA here is from genome assembly GCA_964624365.1 of uncultured Puniceicoccaceae bacterium. Lineage (GTDB taxonomy): Bacteria > Verrucomicrobiota > Verrucomicrobiia > Opitutales > Coraliomargaritaceae > Lentimonas. Next base: position 6,502 of record CAZUYZ010000089.1, on the reverse strand, counting down.
TTTAAAAGCTTAAGTGAGCGTTCGATGAATTTCAGGATTTGAAGACACCACATCGGTCACCCATTTTCGCATATAATTCAAGGCCTGCGGTAGCATTTTCCAACAAGTCATCGTCGAATTGGATACTACCTTTTCTGAAAAGGGTCGCTACACAAGAACCACCGAATGAGAAATATCCTTTTTCCATTCCTTTTGAAACGAGACGATTTGGTGTATAAGTCTGATGGATACCACCAACACAGGTAGCGCCAATTTCCATCATGACTACACTTCCAAGTGTTTTGGAATCAATCTTCATAATCGCACGACGGTTCTCCCAAAGAATGGAAAGATTCCGACGCAATGCTAATGGGCTGACAGAGCGCAAACTTCCATTTAGCATCTTCGCCTTACCAGGCTTTCCGCTAACTGGGAAATGAAAACGATGGTAATCCACAGGGCAAAGACGTGAAATCAACAATGCGCCCCCTTCAAACTTTTCCGCAAGCTCTCTACTGCCAAGAAACGCCTCTAAATTGAACTGCTGACCTTTTACGTAAAAGGTATCGGCGGCACTTATGTCCTGAATTGCCAGATGGCGTCCATCTGCGGGAAAAACTGCCACCGTTTCGTCTTCGGCGACCGGGCGTGCTTCGGGTTTAAGCTTTCGATAAAAAAATTCATTAAAGGAACCATAATTGTCTGAAGAAGCGGCAAATTCTTCTGTGTTGACTGCATATTTTTTAATAAACGGCGTTATCTTTTTACGGCTACCCGGTCGATTCATACGCCACCCATACCAACGCGAAAACCAAAGCCGCTTGACCGCCAGATCCACCGTCAATCGTCCCAGAGGATTGCCATAAGCCCAGCGCAGAAAACCCTCTCCGTAGATAGATTCCGATTCTATCTTACCGGCATAACGATTGTAAAACTGAATGGGCGCTTCCAGTTGTTCTTTGGAGTATGACATGTTGATTTTTACCGCTCTGAATTAAATTTGGGCGTTGCCAGGCCTTGTGATACATAAATCCCTCGATGCCCACTTAAGTAGTACGCTGTAAAGCAGGCAACCGCATAAAAAAGTACATTTTCAGCGCCAAATAGTTCAACTCCCATCAATGTGCAGGCAAGTGGAGTATTGGTCGCACCCGCAAAAACTGCAATAAAGCCAAGCCCTGCCAGCAGATCGATAGGAGCGCCTGAAATCGTTGCTAAAGTATGTCCCAAGGTAGCGCCAATAAAAAACAAAGGCGTCACCTCCCCACCCTTGAACCCCATTCCCAAAGTAATGGCTGTCAGGAGCAGTTTCCAAAACCAGCTGAATGGATCTGCTCCATTCGCAGAAAATGCAGATAGGATACTGACGCCATCTGCACCGGAGGCGTACACCCCCAGCCCGAGATAATCGGTAGTTCCCAGCAAGTAACTTATGACCAAAACCAACGATCCTCCAAGAACAGGGATTAGCCAAGGCTTGGCAATAAGCTGGCGGCTTTTTTGCTTAATCAAGTGTGACAGCGCTGCGAAAAAACGACTGACCAGACCAAAACAGGCTCCGGCAAGAAACACCTTAATCAACAATGGTAGATCAATTGAAAGAAAATTGCCTGACTGCATTGCCTGACCAAAAGTGTACGTAATCGAAAATTTCGGATGATGGATAGGAAACGAAGCGCAAACCACATCACCCACCAAACTGGCAATCATGCAGGGCATTAGTGCGTCATATTGAATGCGACCGATTGCCAGAACTTCCAATGCAAAAACAGCTCCGGCGACTGGTGTGCCAAACACAGCCCCAAATCCTGCGGCGATACCAGCCATTAACAAAATGCGGCGATCTTCTGGCTTAAACCTAAACTTCCTGGCACAAAAATCGGCAATACTACCACCCATCTGAATCGCAGTCCCCTCCCTACCAGCGGAACCTCCAAACAAATGGGTAATGATTGTTGTCCCAAGCGCCAATGGCGCCATACGGAGTGGTATTCTACCCTGTTCTTCTTTACGAATCACATCCAGGATCAAATCATTGCCACCTTCAGCATTCTTACCGTATCTGGCATAAAGTTCGTAGATGAACACTCCGGTAAATGGAAGGAAAGCAATAATCCACAGATTCTCTTTCCGCGTCTGTGTCGCCAAATCCAACAGCCACAAAAACAGAGCGACCAGGCAACCAGTCATCAATGCAACCGGTAAAACCAGTAACAACCATCGAACTACCTGAAAGGTAACTTTAGACAGATCTTTCAAACCGATCTCAGGCAGTTTCTAAGCGCTTAACGTCCGAAGAACTCAATGTGTGAAAAATGGAGTTTTAGGTCCATCGTAGCCATCTATCTGATCTTCTACCACTACATTTGAGCGAATTCCACCACGTCCTCGCCATATTGTCTCTAAACGTGCCCAGCGCGGTTTGGTTACCGCATACAGATCTTCAAAAATAGCATTGGTTGCCGCTTCAAAGAAAATACCCTTATTCCTATAGCTATGCAAATAGAGCTTCATTGCCTTCAATTCGATACATAGCTCATTGGGAACGTAACTGAAAACTACAGTCGCATAATCCGGATGACCTGTCATCGGACAAGTGGACGTGAATTCCTCCTGAACGTGCTGGATCGTGTAGTTGCGCTCCTGATTTGGGTTGGGAAAAGTCTCGATTTCCATAAACAGTCATTAGTGTGCTTCATTTAAAAAAGTTCAACCTTTGGTTTCGCGTAAGACTGTAATTTTGAGCGATAACAATTCTCCTCAGCGCTCGACACCCGAAACTCCTATAGCGCTTTCATCCATTTCACGCTCTGTTTTGAGCCGCAGTTGTCCGCAGGCTGCATTTATGTCATGACCCTTCTCACGGCGAATAGTCACGGAAACACCATTTTTGCGCAGCACATTTACAAAAGCATCCTGTCGACGGACATTCGGTCGTTTCCAGTCGAGGCCCCTCACTGTATTGTAGGGAATACAATTCACATGTGCATGCAGATTATAAGCGATTTTAGAAAGACTTTCAGCCTGATCTAAACTATCATTCACGCCATCAATTAAAATAAATTCCAAAGTCAGCATGCGACCATGTTTTTGCTGAAATGCCTTGGCTGCCGGCAGTAGGACCTCCAGTGGATAGCGCTTATTGATCGGCATTATCTGATCACGCACCTCATTCGTTGCGCCATGTAACGAAATTGCCAGACGCACCGACAAATTCTCATTCGCCAATTGCTCAATCTGCGGCGCCAGTCCTGAGGTTGAAACAGTTATACGTCGTGCTCCAAAATTCAGCCCCCAGTCAGCATTTAAAATACGAATTGTGCGTACCAGAGTATCATAATTTGCCAACGGTTCACCCATACCCATAAAGACAACATTATCAAAAGACGCGATCTCCGCTTTCGCCCGCTGCGTATAAGCGTCTTCCCGACGACAGACATGCATTAGCTGCGAGATAACTTCTGCAGTCATCAAATTCCGGCGAAATCCAGCCAGACCCGAAGCACAGAACTTACACCCGTAGGCGCAACCCACCTGAATCGATACGCAGACTGTCTTACGCGAATGCTCCAGCCCGACACCTGTTTGTGGAGCCCGAATCAAAACTGTCTCGATCAGTGACTTATCCTCCAGTTGCAAAAGTAACTTTTGGGTGACGTCGTCTGAACGTTTATCAATCAACGGTGCGGTTGGATAGAGAACATAATTATCATTGAGCCATGCTCGAAAGTCTTTTGGCAGATTGCTCATATTGCCCCAAACATCCACTCGCTTTTTGTAGATCCACTCCATCAATTGTTTTGCGCGAAATCCAGGAAAGCCTGCAGCCTCAACCTGCGTCTGTAGGCTTTCCAGTGTCTCGCCAAAGAGGCTTGGTTTTTCAGGAGTAAATTTCACAGTATGGAAATCAATGAACGGATTTTTGAAAATCTCCACAGAAATCGTCTGACTAGCCGGTAATTCACCCTTCACTTTTCAATCCCCATCCTTCAAAACTAACTTTAAAGCCCATGCATACTCCTGACTACACCGTCCGTCGAATTAAAGACATGGTCGCCAGTGAACGTCCCCAAGAGCGCCTTGAAAAGTACGGCGCAGACGCTCTAAGCGATCGTGAAATCCTCGCCATGATCCTGCGCAGCGGCCCCAAAGGCACGGATGTGCTCACTTTGTCCGGACAATTGATTGATCAGGCAGGATCGCTCACAAATTTACTACGTTGGTCTGCTGAAGATTTCAAAACCATTCACGGCATCGGCTCGGTCAAAGCATTACAGTTGCTTGCTGTTATGAGCTTTGCCAAGCGAGTGCTTCGGGAAGACGATGACGGGGAAACACCTTTTGATTCACCTGAAATCGTAGCAAACCACTTTCGCACGTTAATTGCCGGACTTGAAATCGAAAAATTCTGGACCCTCTGTCTAGACCGAAAAAACCGACTCTTGCGCTGCGTCGAGGTAACCTCAGGAACGGCAACCAATTCATTGGTCCATCCACGGGAAGTCTTTCGTGAAGCGATCCGGCTCAGCGCTTCAGCGATCATCGCAGTACACAACCATCCCAGCGGCGACCCTGCACCCAGCCGAGCGGACATAAAAGTCACCCGACAACTGCGCGAAGCTTCAAACGTCCTCGGCATCGATTTGCTCGATCATGTCGTCCTAGGACAAAAAAATAAAGACCCGCAAAACACCGGCTACTACAGCTTCAACGAAGCGGGATTAGTTTGATACTCTGTAGAACATTTCACATTACACGAGAAAAATAGGAGTCGTAAGCTCTTGTAACAGAAGTTCACTTCTCTTTTTAATCTGGGAGAATTCCCCACAGCTTGCTGCGGGGTCACACGTTGTGTTGGAGCAGGGATAGTATAATATCGTACCCGAAGCGACACGACCAATCCAAATCGTCTCAAATAACAGGCTCAAGTAATGATCCTCGGGGCAAGCCCCGAGGCATTTGAAATTAGAAATCAAAGATTTGAATTTTTTAACGAAGCGAGCTTCGAGGTATTCTTCATCCTGTAGCGAATAGAAATACAGTACTTTATTGTAGCGCAGCTTCGCAGGTGCAACTTACGGAGGTTGAAAAAATCGGGAATTCTAAAAAAGATTTGTCCGCGTGAATATTCCGCAACAACATAGTCTTTTTATGGAGACAATTGACCCGGAAATCGTTCGAAGTTATCTGATCCAGCTTCAGGATACTGTGTGCCAAGCATTGGAAAAAGAAGATGGCTGCGGTGTCTTCCGCGAAGATAAATGGGATCGTCCGCAAGGTGGTGGTGGTCAGTCACGTGTTCTTGAGAATGGTAATGTTTTCGAAAAAGCCGGTATCAACTTTTCAGATGTACAGGGCGCCGCGCTTCCTCCCTCAGCAACTGCCCAGAGACCCCAGCTCGCAGGCGCTTCATATCGAGCCATGGGCGTTTCGCTGGTTTGCCATCCGAAGAATCCTTACGTTCCAACCACACATATGAATGTACGCTTCTTCTATGCTGAACCGAAGGGAAGCAACCCAGTATGGTGGTTCGGTGGTGGCTTTGATCTAACGCCCTACTACGGATATGAAGAAGATGCCCAGCATTGGCACCAGACAGCACATGATGCCTGCCAACCCTTTGGTGAGGAGTTATACCCCAACTTTAAGGAAAGCTGCGACAACTACTTTTTCCTGCCCCATCGCAATGAACCTCGTGGCATTGGTGGAGTTTTCTACGACGATTTTAATGGTAAAGGTTTTGAACATGCATTTGCGCTTACAAAATCTATCGGCGATCATTTTGTCCCGGCATACCAACCAATTGTCGCCAGACGTAAGGCTACGCCCTACTCTGATCATGAACGGCAGTTTCAGCTTTATCGCCGTGGCCGCTACGTTGAGTTCAACCTGGTGTACGACCGTGGCACACTGTTTGGTCTGCAATCAAAAGGCCGCACTGAATCGATTCTGATGTCACTGCCCTCTCTGGTTCGCTGGGATTACAATTGGAATCCTGAACCAGACACACCTGAAGCACAGCTTTACGAAGTGTTTCTAAAACCTCAAAACTGGCTTGGCACTATTCCATAAAAAGTGTGGTGCAAAACAACTGATTACTACGTCCTCAAGACCCATAGCCAAAGTTTAAGAAATTCAGCAAAACAAATTTTTCACAACAAAACAATTGCGTAAAGAAAACTGTTCCGGAAGACGAAAACCGCCAAAGAAAAGAACCTACTACTTTATGTTTTCTACGACGGAATTATGACTGCGCCCCTTGAAAGATCCGAAGATCTTCACAGTAACCAAAGATCAGAATTTACTTGTTTTATCGATGGTACCGCCCTGAGCTGTTGTGATAGGATATGTGACCTTCATCTCCTTGCATTCACCTTCTGCTTCAACTGACCCAGGATCACCGCCAGCTCGATCCGCCTCTTCGTACTTTATATCAAAGGTAACCGTGAAGTCATCAGAATTTCTTGAAAATTGTAATCTTGTCTTATCAAACGACTTTTTCGATTTGCTATGTGTAAATTTA
>CAZUYZ010000088.1:0-19275 GCA_964624365.1 uncultured Puniceicoccaceae bacterium | reverse complement strand
TATCGCCGGGTAGGCGATGATGAGTATGTAATTGAGGCTACGAATTTAATCGATAGCGAATATATCGATCACTGGGCTATATATGGCGTTACTTACGATTATTTATTGAAAGCGGTTGATACTGCAGGCACGGAATCACTGGAGGGTATTTACATTAGCGTAACTCCCGAAGATGTATTAATTCCAAACTCTCCTGTTGGGCTAAACGCTATTACGGATGATGGCCAAATTATGTTAGGCTGGGATGGTAAAACTGAGTTTCAAATTGATATTGAATCATACGAAATATACCGTTCGACCCAATCCGGAGACTACGGTGACAGTCCGCTCATCCAGGGTGTAACCGACACATTTTATAAAGATGATAGTGTTGCTAACGGAGAGACTTACTATTACAAGTTAGTTGCAGTCGATCGGCAGGGCAACCGTTCACCCATGAGTGAAGAAATTGCACTGACGCCATTTCCCGAAATCATGATGGCGGTCGCAGAGTACAAATTTGATGGTCAATCTTCGGATTCTACCGACTCAGACCTGAGCACTAATGCCAATAAAATTAATAGAGGGCAAGGATTTGCTAAAGGTTCGAGGCCTCAAAAGACAACACCAATTGCCAATAATCCCGGGTACCAAATGAATTTTGGAGAAACCGCGAGCACAACAATTTTAGACGATGGTTATCTCTCGTTCACGATCACGCCGGAACAAGACGCCTCTGTTAATTTACACCAGCTAACATTTGATTTCTATAGTGATCATGATGCGGAGACTCAGATATATCTCTATTCGAGTCGAACTGGGTTTGAAACTGGCAATGATATTGGCTCATATGCAATTAATAGCTCCGGCGCTTTTCAAGTTACTTTAAATTTGCTGGATGAACCTGAGATGAGCGGAGAGACAGAGTTTCGTTTGTATTTTATAACATCAGCTTCCACAATTTGGGTCGATAATATTCAACTAACCGAACTTAATAGCATCGGTGACGCTGACGGAGACGGCTTAGAAGACAGTTGGGAATACACTTATTTCGGTAGTATTGCTGTGGCTGATAGTAGCAGCAGCGATTATGATGGCGATGGTTACAGCGATCTTGGGGAATACATCAGCGGCAGCGATCCAATCGACCCAAACAATTTCTTTAAAATCGAGTCAGTCACATTTAATGAAGGAGAAGTAACGCTAATATTTAATTACCAGTATGTAGATCCTAACCGCAGTTATTCAATCCTTTACACAGATGATCTCACCGCCCCCGATTGGAACGAATTACCTATAGAGAATACTGAATGTGATTATGAATCAACAACTGCGACATGCCGGTTCAATTTGCCGAGCAACTACTCGGATAATGTATTTTTCATGGTAGAATCACAACACAGTGAGTAAAACAACTAATAGGTGTGTTTCCACTGTAATTTAAGCTTACATCCTATAAGTAGAGTTTTAGACGTGCAATAAAGGTCGGAAACATTTCGCTTAAAATCGTCCACTAATTGCAAAACGTGCATTTATCGGCGCCCCGACGGTTGCTTGATGGTTAGCGTGAGAGTTTGGGAAGTAAAGCTCGTCAGTAAGATTTTCAACATTCAGTTGGAGGCGAACATTTTCGGAAACAACGTAGTAAGCAGCTGCGTCTAGACGAACATAGCTGGGAAGTCGTTTATCATTATCTTCCTCAATAAAGCTCTCATCTTGATAAATCAGCCCAAGACCTAAGCCAAATTTATCTGTAAGCTGATAAGCATTCCAGATGGAAAACATGTTCTCCGGTAGTTCGCGTGGGCGGTTGCCATTAATGTTACCATTGTCCTGATCTTCAAGTTCGCCATCTAAATAGCTGTAGCCAGCAGTAATGAACCACTTATTGGTCACTAGTCCTTGGAGTTGCAACTCAAATCCGGTGATCTCTGACTCTTCAGTGCGTGAACCACCTTCACCATTATCATCGATAATGTCCTGTTGGATTTCAAAGGTCGATGCCGTTAGGCTCAGTCCTTTGCTGAAGTCCCATTTAACACCTGCTTCGAGATTTGTAAATTCGTTTGGGTCAAGGCCTTCATTGCCCAGATTTGCGAATTGCTCACCACTTTGAGGCAAGAAGGTTTTGCTATAACTTGTGTAAATGGAGACGTTCTCCTTCGGTTTGTAGACAATGCCCACACGAGGTGTTACTTCTTCGTCCTTTTGACTGCCTCGGGTTCTGGTGTCTGAAGCGTCTAAGGTAACAACATCAATGTCAAAACTGTCGAAGCGAGCGCCGAGTACGAGTTGTAACTGCTCTAGAAGCTGAACTTCATCCTGAATGTAAATGGAATAGACGTCAATGTCAGAGCGCGTGTCGTCGTTGAAATCAGAATAATTCATCCTTGTAATTTGATTTGAAGAGTTAACACCGACACCTCCGATTGTTAAAGGTTCGTTTGCATCAAAGTTTTCTCTGTCAGGCTGTGTACTTGTAGTATTTGGTGTGCCTGCTGTGCTCCAACGAGCATTCAAGCGATTCTGATCGGATGAGGTGTTAATATATTCGGCGCCAAAGATAACAGTATGCTCAATGTCACCAGTGAAGAATTCACTTACCAAATTACCGGATACGATTGTATTCTGGCGTTCAGTTTCATCTGCGTAACCATCCAGTGTTACTATGTTTGTTGATTCAATGTAGTTCTGAGCATAAAGATTTTCGTAGAATTTATCGTAGTCACCGTAAGAAGCGCTGAAATTTGCTTTCAAGTTTTTGGAGAATTTGTGTTGAAGCAAGGCACGGACGACGTGAGCTTCCAGTGTTGATTCGTTGAGTTGAGGATCGCCAAATACGACATCTTCAAAGGATTCGACTGGTTTGCCATCAGCGCCAGTAGGAATACCGCGATCAACGAAACGCTCGTGGTCAATGTACTCGTAGGAAACATCGATTGTAGTGTCTTCGGTTGGTTGAAATCGGAAGGTTGGGTTTGCGCCGTAACGATCGCCATCGAAAAAATCCCGGTGATTTTCGAGACCTTCGTAAAAGAGGTTTATACGAAAGGCCTTGTTTTCATCGATACCTATGTTGCTGTCCAATTGTACCTGAGCGGCGCCAAAAGAGTCTGTTCCAAATACATAGCTGTTGAATTCTTCTCGAATGACACCCTTTTTTGTTACCCGATTTACGATTCCACCGGTTCCGCCGCGACCAAAGAACAGTGCATTGGGGCCACGCAGTATTTCCACTTGATCAATGTTATAAAGCGGGCGATAGTATTGGACGTCATCGCGAGAGCCATCGACGAAAAAGTCAGCCGTTGAGCGTATGCCCCGAAATACAATGGCATCGCGATGGCCTTCACCTTGAGAATTGTTTACACCGGGTGTGTAGTCGATAATATCACCGATGCTGGTAAAACCTCTTAGAATAATTTCATCACTGTCGACAATTGATAGACTTTGAGGAATATCAATCACCGGTGTTGGTGTTTTGAGAGCATTGATTTGGTTAGAATACAGATAACCGCTCTTCACGACAAAGTCTTCAAGCTCAAGAATCTTTTTGTCATTCGACAAATGATTTTCCTGAACTGAAGTCGTAGGGCTATCGTCTTGGCTGACTGTTTGAGCATCCTGACCTAACAGCGTCTGTGCAGCCAGTATGATCGCAAGAAAGAATGTTGGTCCTTTTATTTGTTGTATAAGTGATTTCATAGGTTTTCTAAAAAGACTGAGACACAATAGCAATTAGAAGCCTTGTCAAGTTTTTGATGCAAATGAATCTCATTACCATGCGGCATTTTTATTTGGACTTTGAAGTCTTTGTATACCAGCGATATAGATTGATTTTTCGAAAAAATGCCCAAATCCAGCATTCGAAAGGCCTTGAGCATTCAAATGAACTTCTAACCCCTCCTTTAAGGCGTGAAGCATACTATCCAAGCTATCAGAATGTGCACGCGCTAACAGAACCCATTTTGTCTAGAATCTTTTCTCGGGAACACCGCCTAAAGGCGCGGTAATAACACTACGTTTGTCGAGCAGGTCGGCCGTGTAGTTTTTGTGCAATTGCCAACCGGCTCGATAGGGTGCGCCATTAGCTTTCACCCACTCTGTAATGTAATCCAATAACTGAGAGTTTTTATGTTGTGACCACTCGGGATGCAGCCAGATCTCACGGGCATCACTATCCTCAATCAGGGAAGCATACTCTTCAACTGATTCGGGTCTGTCGATAATCAGCTTAAATTCGTTAGCAAGTTGAACGTTGGCTTGAAGTGGCAGTTTCCAACGTTTGGGACTGAGTGTTATCCAGTCAAAATTTCCATTAATGGGAAAAGCGCCACTGGTCTCCAGATGTATTTTTTGGCCAACTGCATGTAGTGCGTCCGTTAGCTCTATCAAGTTGTGTATGGTCGGTTCGCCACCGGTAATCACGGTAAATTCGGCATTGGTTTTTGTTGCTTCGGCAGCAAGTTCTAACGGCGTAAAACGATCAACAGTTTTTGGAACATAATCAGGATGCCAGGTTCCAGCAGAGTCACACCAAGGGCAGTGTACTGGACAGCCGAAGGTGCGTATAAAGAATGCCGCCCGACCCGCGTGCACGCCTTCTCCCTGAAAAGAATAAAATCGTTCGTGAACTGGCAATTTCATGAAAGAGAAAGTGACTATTAAGAAGTAAAACTCATTGAAAAAGACTACTATCCAACAGAAGTTCACCAAATGATTATCATTCCATGGACGCACGATTCTACACTGTCGATATCATTATCCAGAGAATTGCTTTGCCAGGTGGTGCCAAAGGGCGGATTTGAACCGCCGACCAAAGGCTTATGAGTCCTCTGCTCTACCACTGAGCTACTCTGGCAACTAACTAACAAACAAACAATAAATTTTGAAAACAATAGGTGATTTAAATGATTGCAAGTATTTGTTGTATATTAAACAACTTCTTTTCCAAACATGTAGATTCCCGTCCACATGCTGTTTCAGTTTAGTATGCCTCGCCGTTCGTCCAGACCTCTGCCGGAAGATGACTTTCCGATGACCCCTATGATTGATATGGTATTTCTCCTGTTGGTATTTTTTATGACAGTTAGCACCTTGTCACAGGCAGATAAACGCGTGAAACTGGACTTGCCAGAGTCTGCTTCCAGCAAAGTTCCGGAGAATCTAAGCAATCGGGGCACAATTTCATTGGACGCAGAAGGAAAGATTTTCATAGGCCAGCAGGCAAAGACTTTGGATCAGATGCAAGTTTTGATTAAAGAATTTATGGCTGCAAATCCTGACTTGCGCATTCATTTACGGGTTGACCAGGCGACGTCTTATAAGGCGATCAAAAAGGTATTGCGCGCCTGTGCGGAAGTCGGCGCCTATGAGGTCGTCTACGCCGCTTACCAAATGAGATGAGTAACTAATGGCCCGATTTAGAAAGCGATCTGTAGACAAGGTTGGCGTTCCAATTGCGCCGATGATTGATGTCGTTTTTTTGCTACTCATCTACTTTATGGTATCTTCCACCTTGGAGCGACAAGAGGCAGATTTGTCGTTTCAATTGCCGGGAACTGTCGAACAGGAAACTCCCTTGGATCTTCCGGACGAGCAAATCATAGAGATTCGTGAAAATGGCCAGGTAATTGTCAACGAGTACCCTTATGACAGTCCTGATTCTTTGCGTCTGAACGAACTGGCAACTATGTTAACGCGTTTTCGACAGGCAAGTGTTGCTAACAAAGTTGAAGCGATTGTAACTATCGCACCTGCAGATATAGTGCCGCACCGCCAAGTTGTGAAGGTGATGGATGCTTGCTCTTTTGCAGAAATTGAGGGCGTGAACTTTGCGCTTGGCGATGATTCCTGGTGAACGCCGGGATGTTGAGCATCTAAAGTTTGACGTTCTCAGAGCAGCTGATTGACAGACCGCCAATTCTGATTGTTATGAGGGTATGGAATTTAAAGAAGAGTTTACTTTGGTTCGTGATACGACTGCGACGGTCATTCCTGCTGGTGAAGAGCAAGTAATTCCAGCAGGTACACGTGTTACCATTTCTCAAGCGCTTGGTGGTACTGTGACGATACGTACCAATTCCGGCTTATTTCGTCTGTCCGGTAAAGACTGGGACGCACTCGGGGAAGCAGCGAAGCTTGAATTGGACAAAGCTGCCAGGGATGCTGAAACAAAGCAGACAGATGAACCATTTGACGAAGAGCAAGTATGGGAAGCGATGCGTGGTTGCTTTGATCCGGAGATTCCCGTAAACATTGTTGATCTTGGTCTCATTTATGATTTGAGAGTTTCCGAACCGGATGAAAATGATAGGCGAGAGATTAATATTAAAATGACCTTAACGGCTCAGGGCTGTGGTATGGGTCCCGTGATTGCAAATGATGCTAAAGAAAAGATAGAGGCTCTTTCAAGTGTCTCATCCGCTCAAGTTGATATTGTCTGGGATCCTCCTTGGACACCACATATGATCTCAGGAGAGGGTCGCCAGAAGCTGGGACTTGAATGAGAAAAGCAGTCATAAGCTGGGAGTTTGAAGGTAGAGCTTAGTTGCTGATCAGTAGAATTTAGCAAATCTGAAGTCCATCGTCATTTTTGGCGTAGCTGCGATTGTTGCGACAAGGGTCTTTCCATCTGGGTTTCCTTCAGAGCCAGGTCGTGTTCCGGGGTGTCGTGATTGAGGGCGCTTTGGTCGGTTTTGGTTGCGTCCATCGCAATGAGGATACGCGATGATTTCAAATGCCTCGGAGCCTTACCCCAAGGCTCTATTGCTCTTTCGGGAAATTATCCCGGTAGACGACTTCTCGGTAATCCAGTTGTCCACCGCGTTGGTTTGCTTCTTGGGTGGCTTTACCGATTGGTAACATCATTCCAATTACATGATGTTCTGGGAGTTGAATAATTTTAGCTACTTTTAACGGGTCAAATCCAATCATTGGGCAAGAGTCATAACCCATGGATTTGGCTGCAAGCATAAGCGTCTGTGCGGCAATGCCGACCGAGCGCATGGCTTCATCGCGCTGAAGTTCCAGCTTGTCTTTATAAAAAGGCTCAATCATCGGAACCAGTATGTCTTGAACGGCCTTAGGTGCATCGGTCCAATAGCGAGCGCCGTCTTCGTATGCATGTAAGTCTGCGCAGAGGATGACTAGTATTGAGGCATCAGTGACTTGCGCCTGATCCCATGCTGCTGCACGGATTGCCTGACGCTTTTCTGGATCGGTGACCACAACGAATCGCCAGTTTTGCATGTTAAACGAAGTGGGTGAAAGCAGGGCAAATTTCAGAAGCTTTTTAATTTCAGCTTCTTCTATTCTATGGTTTGGATCGTAGTGCTTGACAGCCCGACGTTCGTTAATGGCGGTAGTTGTATCCATAAATATTTACTTTAGCTTAGTTGTTTCGCGAAAAAAGAATAACTTTAACAGGCTCATTGCAAATTCTTATTGAATAATTTTGCTCTAATTTGAGTATGATTTGCATGAAACATTTGCTGAGACCTATCCTTTTATTGTTAGCTGTAGCAGGTCCACTTTTTGCGGATCATGATGCTCATTCAGTCAATATAGAGTCTATTCAGGTAGCAGATAATATTTACATGCTGACTGGGCAGGGTGGTAATATCGGGCTGGCAATAGACGACAACTACACGCTGCTGATTGATGACCAGTTTGCGCCTCTCTCTGGGGCGATCCAAGCGGAGATTGCTAAGCTTACAGGCAAGCCGATCATGTATCTGCTCAACACTCACTTTCACTACGATCACACGGACGGGAACGAAAGTTTTGGAAAGTCAGTGGATGTGATTGTGGCTCACGAGAACGTACGTAAAAAACTTGAGAAAGGAACGATCATTCAGCCGTTTGGCAAAATTATGGAGCCCTATCCGGAGTCTGCTCTACCAGCGCTTACCTATTCTGAAAAACTATCGATCCACCAGAGCAATGAATCGATAGAGTTGCTCCATTTTTCAAATGCTCATACGGACGGCGATACTGCGGTTCATTTCAAAGATTCGAATGTGGTCCACGCTGGTGATATCCTCTTTAGTGGTATGTACCCCTTCATCGACGTTAGCAATGGTGGTGATGTGCATGGATACATCGCTGCTCAGGAAGCGTTGTTGGCTTTGACTGATGATCAAACAAAGATCATTCCGGGGCACGGGCCGCTCTCCAACAAAGTTGATATGGCTCGGGACTTAGCGATTCTCAAAGAGATTGTTGCGGTTGTGGAGGCCGAGCTTGCGGCAGGCAAAACGCCTGAAGAAATCTCTGTCGATGCGAAAATTCTGAAATACGAGCCCTCTCACGGGCAAGGGTGGCTCGATACCGAGACGTTTATTTCGATACTTTGTTCGGGATTGAGCGAGTAGGTGAAAAACAGATGTTGGTGTTCTTTCATGATTAACCCTGTAGCACATGCAGATTGGCCATTGAAATGCCGCTAAGCATGGCGCCGACAATGCCGAGAAACCCTTGATCGGTTCCTGCCAGATAGAGATTTTCCAGATGCGTTCTTCCGTCTTTAATCTTGTTGGGGGCACCGTAGATAGCGCCATTAAGATGTCCGGTATATTTTCTAACGGTACGAGGTGTAAACATGTCTTTGGCGATGCGGGTATCGTCCAGCCGCAGGCCGTTTTTTGGTTCCGGTAAAATGTTAAGTGCGACGTTTTGTAACGCTTGGTACCAGTAATCTTTTTGCGCCAGGTAATCCTCTTCTGCAAGGGTGCACCAGCGATCATGATTAGCCATGGCAGTGATGCGCAGGAAGCCTTCACTTAGCTGACGATCTTGGCCATACTGATAGTTGTTTGGGAAACAGATTACACCGCTGGTTGGATCCACCAGATCATCGTCTACTCCGGCATATTGAAAACGTTTGCGAGTGTTGAAGAAGACAATCGTATCATCCCAGCCAAAGTCAGCAGGTTGCTTGTCGAGAACCGTAATGGTTTCGGTAAAACTTAATTGGCCAATGTTGTGACTTTCAGCATTTTGCGACTGGTCATCGCAGAGGCGTGCGGTTTCGACAGCGCCCGCAGTCGAGATTATCTTGTTGGCAGTGAGGGTTGCATTATTATCCAGTTCGAGTGCAGACACTTTGCCGGATTCAGTATGAATCTTTTTGACGCCATGTTTCATTTTGCGAACACCGCCAAGAGATCGGTACTTATCCTGTAATAACCGTATGATCACTCGGACACCATCAAACGGTCGGGCAAAGCCTTCAAAGAAGAGCGAACGAAACATGATTGCAAACTGCCCATAGTCCATGTCGTGTTCCTGTGCGCTGCCATAGTACATGACCGGGCAGAAGAGCATGTCTTCCAGCAACGAGTCTTGGATGTGCTGTTGTACTGCCTGTCGTGCCGAAACCGGTTTTGAGCCTAAGTTGAAGGCATCCAGTGTACGAACTTCTTCAGCGAGTGAGCGAAACCCATCAATCTGCTCTGGAAAGGCGTGAGCGATCTCAGCCTCGAGCAGCGCAAAGTCATTGCTAAACTTTAGTTCGCATTCCGAAAAGGCGATGCGGGATCCATTCTGCGGACAAAGATCCAATGCGTCATAAGGGATGCGGAGCTGACGTAGCAATTTGACGAGTGGAGTGCCTTTCGTGCCTTTGGGCACGAAATTTGTCATTGCGTGCAGACCAACATCATATTTGCGTCCACCGATGCTGTAGAAGGAATTGAGTCCGCCACTGGCGTTGTGGCGTTCAAGTATAATTGAACTCTTCCCTGCAAGCGCCAGACGTATACCCGCAGCAAGTCCGGCCATGCCCGCGCCGATGATGGCAACGTCGCAGTGATGTTTTTTGAATGGATCTAACTTCATTGCTTGAGATTGCTATAAGACAGCAGCCAGTTGAACCCTTTTTACAATCGAACGCGCAATCATACCTTTTAATTCAGGAGCCTATCTCCGAAAAAGGTTAAGTTGTTGAATCCAAAGGTCTGCTAGAGAAAGCAATGCCAGAGCTGACCATAGAAGCGAAGATTGAGCATACCATGGGCACTTGTCAGTCGACGCAGTAGCACTTATAAGCAAATAAATTCAACACCTTACATTCGATATTTATCAAGCGTTGAATTTGGGTGTCAAATAATTAGCACAACTGTCGAGTGATGCCAGCTCGGGGTAATCCGCTTCAGGAACTTCGATGTTATGCTGTTTGCGTAGTTCCATTACAATATCAAGGAAATCCATGGAGTCCAGGTCTAGCTGGTCACGTAGCGCAACTGCTGGATCAATATTAGATGTATCCTCATCCGGAGCGATTTCTTCAATGATATCGATAACGATTTGTTTTACGTCTTCTTCTGTCTTCATATTTAAAACTGGGAAATGTCTAGAGGTGGTAAACAATTAATCAACCGCTTAATTTTCAAATTTGCGGACGATAAGCGCGGAATTGATGCCGAGCATACCAAAAGAGTTGTTGAGGATGACGTTTACTCCGTCAACCTTAAGTGGGTCATTAACAACTAGATTTCTTAATGCGCATTCGGGATCTAATTCTTCAACATTTATGGTGGGATGTATCACATTATCCTGAAACGAAGGCAGATTGCCGGCAAGTTCCAGCGCTCCGGCAGCTCCCATCGCATGCCCAATAAAGCTTTTTGTATTGTTAACATAGGTTGTTGGACTGTCTGCAAATACGTCCTCTATAGCCTTACATTCCTGAATGTCTCCCATCGGTGTAGATGTGGCATGCGTGCTGACAATATCAATGTCCGCCGGCGACATTCCCGCTGACTTCAATGCAGCGTGGATGCACTCCGACTGGCGAACCGGATCGGGTAGCACATAATCCTTGGCGTCAGAGTTGATGCAGTAACCTACGATTTCAGCGATGATCGGTGCTTTCCTCGCCTGAGCGTCCTCAAGCCGCTCAAGTGTGTAAATGCAGCCGCCCTCACTCACAACAATGCCATTCCGTGACTTGTCGAAGGGGCGGCTTGCCTTGGTAGGCCCGCTTTCATGATAGCCCAGAGCGCCTTGGCTTTTAAAACCTGCAAAAATGCCAAAGGTTCGAATACTTTCACTAACGCCACCAGCCAGTGCAAGATCGACTTCACCGAGGCGCAACATCTGCAAGGCCTGTATCAGCCCGGCGTTTCCGGCAGCACAGGCGGCGCCAATTGTGTAGTGAGGGCCGGTAATTCCCATATTGATGGTGATTTCACCTGCCGGATTGTTAGCAACCGTTCGTGGATTGTGATGATGCGTCCAGTAGCGCGTATCGTAGTCAAATTTGGAAATATTGTAGACTTCATTCTCAGTCTCCACGTTGCCGTGCTCTGTGGTGCCAATATAAACACCGATACGATTTTTTTCGAACTGGTCAAAATCGATACTGCTGTGACTAATCGCTTCGCGGGCGCAATAGATGGCAATACTCCCGGCGCGTGTACCAACACGTAGTTCCTTGCGTTTCTGATATTTTGTGGCTTCAAAATCGCAAACACCCGCGGGAACTTCTCCCATGTATCGCATATCAATCGTTTGAATGCCTGAAATTCCGTCCAGCAAATTTTTTCGATAATCCTCTAAGGTATTGCCGTTGGGCGAAGTGAGACCAACACCAGTTATGACTATACGCGATTTTTGCATCAGTAATTGATAATGCTTACCATATTTCCGTAATCAACTGTCAATCATGGAAACATTCAAATGCATTTTTAGTTGGTGGAATTCTGCGGTTTAGTAAAAAGCCTAAAAAATGAGTGCATTTTGCGCTCGAACGCTTTGTGTGGGTTACATGTTAAAAAAGAAAACTACAAAAGCGGTTAATCGTTCTCCCCAGTCATACAAAGCGCCGGAATTCCTAGTTAATCTGCTGAATGCCCGCTCGCCAACGGGTCATGAGTATGAGGCTCAGGCTGTGATTGACGCTCATGTTGAGCCAAAAGTTGATCACTATCGCAAAGACACAATGGGAAATCGCTTTGCCACGGTAAACCCCAACGGCGATCCATCCATCATGTTTGCCGGTCATATTGATGAGCTGGGTCTGATCATTACTTATATAGATGACAACGGGTTTGTGTACTTTGAGACATTGGGTGGACACGACAAGACAATGATTTCTGGTCGGCGCGTTTCAATTCTTACCAAAAATGGCGTTGTCAGGGGCGTGACCGGCAAACGTGCAATTCACCTCATGAGTCCGGAAGACCGTAAGAAAGTGCCGCAGACGCACGAAATTTGGATTGATCTCGGGGTGAAGAGCAAAGAAGAAGCCGAATCAATGGTTCGCATTGGCGATGCAGCTGTGTATGACCAGAGCTTTGAACTAATTCGTGGCAGTGTTGGTGTTGCGCGCGCTTTCGACGATAAAGCGGGGGCCTACACAGTGCTTGAAGCAGCGTTACGTCTTAAAAAGGAAAAACGACTGGCAGCCAAAGTAACCGCAGCAGCAACAACGCAGGAAGAGATTGGTACCCGCGGAGCAATTACAGCAGCATTTTCCGAAAATCCGGACTTTGCAATCGCTGTTGATGTTGGTCACGCGACCGATTCACCGGATTGTGATAAGCGTAAATACGGTAATTTTATTCAGGGTGGTGGACCCATTGTTTGCCGTGGGCCCAATATCAATCCGATTATTTTCGATCGTATCGTTAAATGCGCCGAAGCCAAAAAAATACCGTATCAGTTAGAAGCTGACCCACGCCCGACCGGAACAGATGCCCGCGCAATTCAAGTTGCGCAGGCCGGTATTGCTACCGGTTTAATCTCCATTCCATTGCGTTACATGCACACTCCCAGTGAGATGGTCGATCTGGAAGATGTTGAGCACACCGTGCAACTGCTGGTCGCCGTTGCCAAATCATTGAAAAAGGGCGAGCGGGGAGTCTGGTAACGAAGGTACTAACGAGAAGCGATGGTATTGACGTGGGGATAATCCAGGATGGCAATCTGGTGACTTTGCCGGAATCCTTGCTGGATGCGGACTCGTACATGCCGTAACGCTGCGCAGTGAAACTGGATGGCGACTACAGTAGTCTGATCGTTGTCGGGCGCGGGGGGTGCCGTGGGCGCCAGACGTGTATATTCCGACTTATCAGCTTAGCGATGAAAATTGGGCCGAGGAGAGTGAAGAATTGGCAATTAAGAATAAAGAATGGGGAATGAGAAATTAGGGGTGAGGGGGTTAAAAGCAATGGAGACAGACTTTATTCTTAAACTCCCGATTTTAGATTAATTCGTAATAATGATGTCGAAGTAGCTATTTGACGAGAAGTTTATCATTCAGGAAGCTCTGGAGATTACATGAAATCGAGGGTCCGTTGTCGATGATCTCGGTTGTTCTGGAAATGAGGACTCGTTTGTCTGCATCGATCATATCAGCAACTTTGTTAAGACGTTTTAACTCGTTTATTGAAGGAGAGCTACTAAATTGACATACTCACGAACAGTGTTATGCGAGATGCCCAGTGAATTCCCCAATTGAGAGGCGTTCATGGTTTGTCCATTCATGATGGCTAGCATCTTAAACAATTTTTCTGTCTGGGAAGGCTTGGAAGGTAAGCCCCATTCAGGTAAATCTTTCTGTGCGAGCAGAGTCAGATAATTTTTGTGCCAATTCGGAAAATGTTTGGGATGTTGTAGAGGTTCCGGGAATCCTCCTTTTAGCCAAAGGGTGTCGAGCGTGTGATGCGTTGCTTCGAGACATGTAAGCGGAGATAGGTTCAGTATGCGCAGACGTCCCGCAAGGGATTGTGAGACATTTTGCATTAACATGGGTGCAACCGATCCAAGAAGTAAGAATCTGCCATAGCGTGATCGATCTGCATCGATGGTCCCCCTGAGCCGGTTAAAGACCTCCGGCCATGCCTGAGCCTCATCAAGAACAATGAGTTCTGATCCTTTGCATAGGCTGTCCCACTTTAAGTCCAGGCGCAACCGATCGGATCTTTGCTCCAGATCAAAATAAGCGCCGCCCAGTGAACTTGCCAACCTGTCGTGCACCAACAAGAAGTACCGCAGGAGCTTCTGAAAGTTGTTCTAAAATACGCGAGCGAGTAAGACGAAGGATCATTTCTTGTAAATTGTAGATTAACTTACAATCTGCAAGGATTTTCAATATTGAATTCCAGAGGGATTACTTCGCGCAACTTAAGGTTTAGGGTAATTGAGATAAAAAGGTTGCTGCTGGAAGGCTTATTGGGCTCGTTTCTGCAAAGCAGTCCCGATTCACAAAATCACCTCCGAGGCTTATCTGAAAAGCGTGTTGAGCATCGACTGCTTTTTGGAAATAATTTAAGTGTGCGTTTAAAGCTTGGGTCGCTGATTTTTTGACTTCAACTAAAAACCAGGGTATGCCCTCTTTAACCACAAGAAAATCAACCTCTCGTTTTAATTTATCGCGCAAGTAATAAAGCGCATAGTTACCAAGACCTATATCTGTCCAGCAGTGAACCGCCTTGAGCAAATGGCAGGCAATACAGGATCATTCTTCGGAACGTCTTATAAAAGCCTAGACCATTCTTCGATACTGCTTAGAAAAGTCTGATTCAAAAACGTAGCACAATCCTTTAGCGAACGCATCGTAGCATGCATAAAAAATCTGTGTAAATCGATACATCTTAGAGTTTTTCTTGAACTATAGCTTCCAACTTCTAACTCCTTCCTCACTTATGCATGTTGAAAAACTTAAATACTCGATTTGGGCAGCTGATGCCGAACGCGCCACAAAATTTTACCAAACCGTTTTTGGCGCAAAGATTGTCCGACAGAATCCCCATATTACTGAGCTCGAAATTTGCGGCGGATATATTGCAATTCACGGAGGCGGCGAAGGTAAAACCACCTGGACGGGACTTAGTTTTCAAGTAGCTGATGTCGTAGCCGGAGCCTCTGAGGTCGTGGTGGCTGGTGGCAAATGCCATCGTGAACCTCAACCTGAAAACGGCGAACCACCTCACTTAGCCATGTGCGAAGACACCGAAGGGAATCAAATCATGTTGTCGAGAAAGCGCAGTTAGCTTTCTATATTGTTTCTCCCTTTGAAGAGCATTTACAAGAGATCGATTGCAAGGCGATGCGCACTTAAAACGCATTGCAAAATTCCCGGCAGAATCGATCAATGCCTGCAAGCAAATGGTCTATGAATCGATTGACAAACCGATTGATGAAGCGCTCAAAGCGGAGGCTTATTGGCTTTATCAAGCAACCAGCAAAACACCTGCCGTTAAACGTTTTAAAATCGCTGACGAAAAAGCTATGCAAAGCGATATGAAAAACCAGCGCAACTGGGACGACCTCGTTTTAAACGTTCAGGAAATTCAGTAATAAATCACAAATGGTATTCTAATTTTCTAACTTATCGAAACAGAATCGCGAGTCTATGCGCATGATGAGGACAGATCTTTGATCCGTTCGTTTATTTAGGCTTACTCACAGGTCAAACCGAGCGAATCGCGCTTGGTGTAGCGAGTATTATTTTGCCGCTACGCCACCCGGCTCACGTTGCCAAGGCCGCTGCCAGCGCGGATGTATTGTCTGGAGGACGACTTCTCTTAGGCGTCGCTTCCGGCGATCGACCCGATGAATATCCTGCACTTAATTTACCGTTCAATAATCGTGGTAAACGATTCCGTGAAAGCTTTGATTACATACGCAAAGTAAGCAAAGAAAGACCGGCATTTAATAACGCTTACGGTAGCCTTAGTCCAAGAATGGATCTAATACCCAAGCCCACCTCGGGAACGCTACCGCTGCTAATAACAGGCGGCAGCCAACAGGAGCACAGCTGGATTGCTCAAAATGGCAACGGATGGATGTTATACCCCAGAAGTGTTGCTGCCCAAACGCAACTCATCCGCAATTGGAATAGTCGAGTAAAGGCAGCAGAGCGAACAGCACAGCCTGTAATGCAGTCACTTTACATCGATTTGATAGAAGACCTTGATGCGGCGCCTCAACCAATTCACCTGGGCTTTCGTTCTGGCATCCGCCACCTTTTGATACATTTAAAAGCGTTGGAAAAAGCGGGCATGAATCACGTCGCTCTAAACTTGCGATTCAACCAGGCCAAAATTGAACCCACTCTAAAAATTCTGGCAGATGAAATACTGCCACACTTCAATCATTAAACTAGGATTATGTATGCAAAAGATCATTCTCATAACGGGAGCGACTGATGGTATCGGTCTGGAAACGGCAAAAAAGCTTACCTCCGCAGGTCACAAGGTTTTGCTGCATGGCCGAAATCAAAAAAAGCTGGAACGAACTGTAAACTTACTTAGCGCTGCCACAAATGATGACAGAATAGACAGTTTTTTGGCAGACTTATCTGAGATAAGTAAAGTTGACGCACTCGCCGAAGCGATCTCTGTGAAATACAAAAGACTGGATGTTTTGATCAACAATGCAGGCATTTTCAAAACAGATACAACACAGACAAAAGAAGGATTCGATGTGCGTTTTGTAGTTAACACAATGGCTCCTTATCTACTGACAAAAAGACTTTTACCACTTTTTGAACAAACGAGCCGGATTATAAATCTCTCATCTGCAGCACAGGCACCAGTCGACCTAAAAGCACTTGAAGGAAACAGGCAACTTCCTGACATGGAAGCCTACGCACAAAGCAAACTCGCGCTGACAATGTGGTCTCGCCAAATGGCACTCTCCCATCCAAGCGGTCCTGCTATCGTTGCAGTCAATCCGGCATCTATGCTCGGTAGCAAGATGGTTAAAGAGGCTTTTGGTGTTGTCGGAGGAGACCTGGAAATTGGCGCTGACATTCTTTACCGTGCAGCACTTTCAAAGGACTTTGAAGATGCTTCCGGTAAATATTTTGACAATGATCAGCAGCGATTTGCCTCACCACACCCGGATGCTCTGAAAACTCAAAAATGCAAAGCTGTGATTGATACAATCGAAACTATATTGAAACAGTTATA
The DNA here is from genome assembly GCA_964624365.1 of uncultured Puniceicoccaceae bacterium. GTDB lineage: Bacteria > Verrucomicrobiota > Verrucomicrobiia > Opitutales > Coraliomargaritaceae > Lentimonas. The sequence goes on along the minus strand of CAZUYZ010000088.1, from coordinate 2,374 downwards.
ACCTTTGACGACCGATGCCGAACGTGGCACAAAACTTTAAGAATTCATTTTCAAAGCAGAGATCGTCCACTACTTATTTGGTTCAAGTCCGATCCAATCGACCTCTAGCGAAAAAGCACCGGGATTACCGTCATTAAGCAAAAAAGCGATCCTTTGTACGGACTTAAGATTCATCGGCGGCCCCTGAAGTAGTCTGCCACGGAAGCTTGGAACAAAGGTCTCAAACGGAATCGAAACTTCGATCCATTCACCCGCTTTGGTTTTGAACTCGGCTCGATAAGCAATCTGTGATCCACGAAAACGAGCATCCGTCGCCATGCGAAACTGATAAGTGCGTCCATCACCTTTAACGCGAACCTTGACCGCAGAGTAGCTAGAAAAATCGGATACTTCTGTCTGTGAATAGATTTGAGCAAAGCCGCCATTATTTTCCAGTGACAGCACACCGGAAAAATGCAGTTCACCATCATTAATCTCAGCCTTTCCCGAGGAAACACCACCCATTACTCCATCATTCTGAGCCGTCCATTCAGGTTCTTCGGAAGAAACGTCAAACGTGCGAATAAGTTCCATAGAAAACAATTCGATATTTAAAAACGCCAACGGAAACAAAACAAGGCATCTGTTCAGCAAAAAAAGAGTTCTCGCATGAATCATCTGAAATGAAATAGGTACGACGTGGATAGTTCTGTTCTGGAACTGGAATGGTTATTCTTGGCTGATTGCAACATGAGGCTTTGGCAACTTTTTTAACGGGTGGGTAGAGTATTATCTCTCGCGTAAGTTAGGCAGCTCAGAGAAGATTCGATCATAATTTTCCTTCACCTAGCCGAGCGATAAAATCCGCTAGATTGATTGCTGTAGTTTTCTTTGTAAGTGGAAAGGGCTGACCTTGCGGCATAATAAAATAACCACAGGCAGCTTTGAGCGTATTAAAGCTTTCAGTATATCCACGGCTGATTTTTGGGCTTAAAGTGCGCTTGATCTCGATCACTGTAATTGTTCCTCTGGCATCCTGAAGCACTAGGTCAAGTTCTGCACCTGTACGTGTCCGGTAGTGAAAATAATGTACATTGGCGGGTAAATGACCGATGATTTGCTCAATAGCATATCCCTCCCATGAATGACCGCAGATCGGATGACCAAGAACTTGATCGATATCTGTCAATCCAACCAGTGTATGAAGAATGCCACTGTCCCGCCAGTAAACTTTAGGCGATTTGATGAGCCGCTTGCCGACATTGGAGGAGTAAGCGGGAATGGAGCGGAGCAAGTACAACTCCTCAAGTAAGTCAATGTAGTGGCGAATCGTTTTACTATCAATTCCCAAAGAGTTTGATAAGTTACTGACGTTTAGAATACTGCCCTGCTGATGCGCAAGCATAGTGCAGAGTCGCCGTAATAGAAGTGGGCTAGCCGCAACTCTTAAAAGCGGCAAGTAGCGTTCGACATAGCTCGTTATAAAATCATTGCACCACTGTTGTGCATCAGAATCAGAATCTGCCAGATGAGCGTCCGGATAACCTCCGCGAAACCAGAGCTGGTTCATCAATGTTGCAGTTTTTTCAAGTTCAGCCAACTTGAGCGGGCTGAGCTCCAGGTAGCTGATGCGGCCCGCCAGCGTTTCCGCTGATTGCTGTAGTAATTCAGGTGATGCGGAGCCAAGAAGCAGAAACTGAGCAGAGCTTTCATCAGCCTGACGACGCTCATCAATCAAGCTGCGGAAGGTGGGAAATAAATTCGGCAATCGTTGAATCTCATCCAAAATCACGAGATGTCCTGCAAATTGACTCAGATAAAGCTCAGGTTCAGACAATCGGGCAACATCTGAAGGACGTTCGAGGTCAAGATAATGCGTTGGCTTATCGAGCTTAAGTCCCTTGGCAAGGGTGGTCTTACCCACCTGGCGTGACCCTAAGAGAGCCACGGCTGAAGTGGTGTTCAACCGTTTGCGCAAAGTGGATTCCAATTCTCTAGGGATCATTAATGTGGAATATTTGGAATTTATTCCTAAAAAGCAAGTTTATTTATGGCTTTGATAGGCAACTTCAATGCGCTATTCATCAGTCAAAGTTTTTTATAACGTGGGACAGGGCAGAGCCCGTCCACTACTTACTCGGTTCAAGTCCGATCCAATCGACCTTCAGCGAAAAAGTGCCCGGATTACCGTCATTAAGCAAAAAAGCGACTCTTTGTATGGACGCAAGATTCATCGGAGGGCCCTCCAGTAGTCTGCCGCGGAAGCTTGGGACAAAGAACTCAAACGGAATCGAAACTTCGATCCATTCACCAGCTTCGGTTTTGAACTCGGCTCGATAAGCAATCTGTGATCCACGAAACCGAGCATCCGTCGCCATGGGAAACTGGTCAGTGC
>CAZUYZ010000087.1:0-23072 GCA_964624365.1 uncultured Puniceicoccaceae bacterium | reverse complement strand
TCCTGAAGTAAAAAAATCGGTGGAGGAACACTATGGTCTCGATCAGCCAGTTTATTTTCAGTACTTCCGTTTTCTTTGGCAGCGTATGAAGGGTGATTTTGGGCCGTCTCAAAAATATCATGGCTGGGACGTGGATGAGATTATTACGCAAAGTTTTCCAGTTTCGCTGGAGTTAGGATTTTACGGGATTGCCATTGCCATTTTACTGGGCATGCCAATCGGTATTGTCGCAGCGCTTTGGCATAATCGCCCACAAGAAACTCTTCTGATGGGGCTGGCTATGACCGGCATTTGTCTGCCTGCCTTTGTACTGGCGCCATTGCTGATCATAGCCTTTAGCTTTCAGTTGAATTGGGTAAATCCCTTCGGCTGGTTTTATGTAGGTGACCGAGTGCTTCCGGCGCTGACACTTGGCCTGTTCTATGCGGCCTACATTGCACGATTGTCTCGCAGTGGTATGCTCGAAGTGATGCGGGAAAATTACATTCGAACTGCGCGCGCAAAAGGGCTTGGAGAGCACACAATTGTTCTCAGGCACGCGCTGCGGGCTGCCCTAAATCCAGTAGTTTCTTATCTCGGGCCTGCAATTGCCGGACTGATCAGTGGCTCATTCGTTGTCGAAACCATTTTTTTCATTCCTGGCTTGGGAAGTTTTTTTATAAATTCGGTATTCAATCGTGATACTACGATGATTATTGGAACTGTGCTATTCTATGCTGTACTAATTATATTCTTCAACCTGCTTGTCGATCTTCTACAAATGTGGATGAATCCGCGTACACGCCATGACTGAAGCTGAAAAGAAACAAAACTGGGGTATTCGCCAGTTGCTCGATAATCAAAAAGTGGGGATAGGCGTTTTGCTCTTTGTCAGTGTTACACTGCTTTGTTTTGTGGGTCCTCTTTTCAGTGACCAATCCTATGAAAAAACACGTCTCGAATACGGGGCTAGGGCTCCATCTTTTGATCACTTCTTTGGCACGGATGATCTTGGACGTGATCTGTTTATCCGAACATTGATCGGTGGGCGTATTTCCATTTTAGTTGGATTTGTAGCGACCGCAGTGGCGATCTGTATCGGAGTCAACTACGGCATGATTGCCGGTTACGTTGGAGGTACGACGGAGACATACATGATGCGTTTTGTGGACACACTGTATGCGCTGCCATTCATCCTTATTGTCATATTACTTACAGTCGTGATGGGACGTAATCTGTTGCTAATCTTTTTAGCAATTGGCGCAGTGGAGTGGCTGACCATGGCACGTATCGTCTGCGGGCAAACAAAATCTCTGCGCAATCAGGAGTTTATTGCTGCTGCCAAAGCCTGTGGAGCCGGTAGTATTCACATAATGATAAAGCATATTCTTCCAAATCTGCTTGGAACGGTAATTATTTACTCAACACTTATGATTCCGGCAGTTATCTTATTGGAATCCGTACTCAGCTTTCTGGGACTTGGCATACAGCCACCGATGAGTTCGTGGGGTATTCTGATCAACGACGGAGCAAAGAAAATGGATATCTATCCATGGATGCTGATTTTCCCAGCGTTTTTCTTTTCTCTGACTATCTTCTCTTTGAACTTCTTAGGAGATGGGCTACGCGATGCCCTCGATCCAAAAAGAAAACGAAACAGATAAACTTTAAAATGCATGTCGTTGAGAAATGTCCTTATCTGCCTGAAACGGATGTGCAGATGAGCTATCGCTACTTGACTGAATCCAAAAAAGAGCAAGGCGCAGACTTCTACTTTGCCGCTTTAAAATATGGGCACTATCTCTGGCTAAACGGTCATGCCGGACGCGGCATTCTAGCAATTACACGGGCACTTTACGCAGATATACGGGAAACTGAACCCATTCTCAATCGATGGCCGCTGCCTTACGTAGCGCTCAAATGGATCGTAACCAACCATTTTTCTGACTCATTTCCAGGCAACCCCCGAGTCAGCTTTCAACATCAGGCAACCCGCCTACGTGGAAAGCGTCAAACCTTACGTCGTATACGCGCCTGGGCAGTATGGGCGCTGGTCCGAAAGGCAAAGCCGGGTTTGTGCGGCGATAACTCACAAATGATTGAAGAGCCGACGATTGATTGGATTGCAACACAGCTCCAAAAAGAAGGCCACACGAACGAACCCACACTATGGCAAACTGCATTGGATGCAGTTTAGTACGAAGTTTACTCCTAAAAATCATCAATTTTAGTTTCTTTGGTCGGAAACCGTCCAAAGCCAACCATCTTTTATTCGCTCAGATCATTTCTATGGGATGTGACAGTGATATTATAGTATAAAAGCTGGTGCTTTGGTTACATAATTCAGCTTTAAGTATTGCTTTCAAATTATAAGGAATTAGAAAATCAAAATTTCACTAAAACCCGTTAGAATTTTATGTCCAAAGAACTTGAAGGAAATTGTCTCATAGCCCAATCCGGTGGTCCAACCGCGGTTATAAATGCCAGCCTCGCGGGCGCAGTTGCGGAGGCGTTGAACCACGAATCCATTGAAGAAATTTATGGCGGAATGAACGGAGTGCTCGGAATTCTAAACGAGCAACTGATTGACTTAGCTTCCGAAACACAGCAGACAATACGTGCATTGCGGCATACTCCGGGAGCTGCTCTGGGCACCTGCCGATTCAAGCTTAAGCGGCAACAGGATTTTGATCGCATTCTTCAGGTCTTTGAGGCTCACAACATCCGTTACTTCTTTTACATCGGTGGAAACGATTCGCAGGATACTGCCGATAAAATTTCCAAGCTCGCTCAGGAGCGTAACTACTCACTGAGGGTTATTGGCATTCCCAAGACAATCGATAATGATCTGGTGACGACCGATCACACACCAGGTTACGGTAGTGTCGTTAAGTATGTTGCTTCAACGATTAAAGAGATTGCCTGTGATAATGCGGGAATGGGACAGCATGACCTGGTACAGGTTGTCGAAGTTATGGGGCGTAGCGCCGGGTGGATTGCCGCTGGAGCTGCGCTGGCCAAACGCCGCGACGAGCCCAATGCAGCGCCGCATTTAATTTACCTTCCAGAGGTCGCTTTTTCTCCGGAAAAGTTCATTGCAGACGTTCGCAACGTGCTCCAAAAGGAGAAGTATTGCATTGTTGTCGTTGGTGAAGGACTGGTTGATAGTGATGGTAACTACGTAGCCACTAAAAGTGCTGGAACTGATGCTTTTGGGCACACTCAACTTGGTGGCGCTGGTGATTACCTGCGTAGTCTTGTTGAAGAGTCTCTCGAAGTGAAAGTCCGCTCGGTCACCTTGGGAATGGCGCAACGTGCTGCTGCACACTGTTCTTCGCAGACTGACAATGATGAAGCGTATCTTGCTGGTAAAGCTGCGGTATCAGCCGCTATTGCCGGTGAAACTGACAAGATGGTTACTCTGCTACGCGGTGATGGCGATCAGTACAAATGCGAAACCGGACTGGCGGATCTTTCGGAAGTGGCTAATGGAGTTAAAAAGCTTCCTGAAAGCTGGATCAACGAAGACGGAGTCAGCATGAACTTTAATTTTTATAAGTATGCGCTGCCGTTGATTCAGGGAGAAGTCCAGGTGCCTTATGAAAACGGTGTGCCATCGTTCGCTAAATTAAAGATGGCTAAAGTTGATCGTAAGTTAGAGGCTCACACGCTTGAGTAAGCTTCTTGGTTTTAAAACTAGATGTATTTACAAAGGAGCAGTGCACCCGTTGTTCAGGTGACTGATTTGCTTCATCAGCCCCAATTTGTGAATGATGAGACAGTCTTCGAAGTATTGGCAGACCATCTTGCAGCCATACGTTAATCGTGCATAGCAAGGAATGTTCCTTGCCGTCTAAGGGATAAACACTAAAAAGCATCAAAAGACTAAGATTGATTACGAAGTCTTTAAATTGTTCGTTTTGGCAAGGGCAATAAGGATCGAGTGGCTCCACTTTCAGAACGTTTAACAGATGACCTAAAAAAGCACCTGACGTGTGTATTGCAACTGTTGAAAACCTGGTTTGGGCGTAAACAGTCCTTTGGACCGGCTTTGAACTTATCGGGTTATCAATCGATTTTCCAAAAAGTTACTTCGCTTCAAATCGGCCGTCGGCTCGCTTAACGACCAGACCCTTTAATTCCAGCTCCATCAGTATTGCTGATAATTCAGAAACGGGATGCTCCAGTTTTTCTGCAAGTGCATCCAGTGACATGACCTCACCTCCTGAAAATTGGCTTAGTGCTGCTCTTTCCAATTTCGAAAGATCTGGTGGGAAAGCCGTTGAAATTCCCTGACTCTTCTCCGGCTCTTCAACTTGCAAACGTACATAACGCAGTTCTTCCAGAATATCATCTACCGAAGTCACCATAACCGCGCCTTCACGAATCAACTGGTGGCAGCCTTTGCTGCTCGCCTGGTCAATCCGCCCGGGAACTGCCATCAAGGTACGACCCTGCTCTCCAGCAAATCGAGCTGTGATCATACTGCCTCCGGTGGCATCGCTCTCGATAACAATAGTACCCTGACACATACCGGACACCACTCGATTACGCATCGGAAATGTTTGACGATCTGCCCGGCGGCCAAAAGGGAACTCGCTCACAACAGCGCCTTCGGCGATGATCTGTTTGTAAATGTCCAAATTTTCCGGCGGGTAAATGATATCCAATCCACAGCCAAATACGGCAATCGTCTTACCTCCGGCTTCAAGCGCGCCTTCGTGCGCTGCGGTGTCAGTACCTCGTGCCATACCGCTCACAACACAAAACCCGAGACGTGCCAACTCTGCGGCAAACTTTTTTGTCACACTGCGCCCATAAAGTGTCGCGCGTCGCGTGCCAACAATTGCAATACAAGGGCGATCCAACCGGTAAGCGCCTTGCCAATAAAGCCCGATTGGAGGATCGTAAATTTCCTGTAGCATCGCCGGATAATTCGAGTCTTTTTGAGTGATAAATTCTGTGTTACGCTTCATCATCAGTGCCTCTTCACGGGCAAGATTGAAATGATCCGGCCAGTGCATCAAGATATCAGCGGCCTTTTGACCAATGCCCTTCACTTGCATCCATTCGGACTGCTTTGCTGCGAGAACCGAAACAGCGTCGTTATCAAACAAGTCCATCAAACGTCGTAACATAACTGGTCCTACACTGGGCAATCCATTGAGAATCAGAAGGGCTTGTTGTTGGGTCGGAACAATTCGCATCTCTCATTTATTGCTGACGGAAAATAGCCAAACAATCAAAAAGTACTTCTGGTCTCATAAGTTGTTGTTGAAGAATGACTCGACTGAATCCTTATTTTCTAACATCTAAAAATCCCATGACACATCCGACGCAGCCAGCCTTTAAAATTCATAAGTGGGTACTTTTAGGCGTACTGACTGCTGCGGTAATTCTGGTTGCAATCCTAAGCATTTGCCTCGGCTCGGTACCGCTCAGTCCGAAAACGATTTTTATACAGTTACTTGGCAGCTCAGAAACGGACCCAGTTCTGCAACAGATAATCTTAGACTTTCGCATTCCACGTATCTTGACTGCAATGTTAGCCGGAGCAGCACTTGCAACGGCAGGCCTTCTGATGCAGACCCTCTTTAAAAATCCACTTGCGGACCCATTTGTTCTGGGCGTTAATTCCGGCGCCAGCCTTGGTGTAGCAATCGTCGTCCTGGCAATCGCTCCCGTTGGCATTCAACTTGCCGAACAGCTTGATGCATCAGGCCAGCTTCTGATTATTCTTGCTTCCAGCAGCGGCGCGGCTCTAACACTTTTTGCAGTGCTTCTGTTGTCTTACAAGACCGATATGGTTTCTTTGCTGATCATTGGTCTTATGATCAGCTATGTCGTTGGGGCGCTAGTGAGCATTCTGATATCACTTAGTATGGCTGAACGTCTACAATCGTTTTTAAGCTGGTCTTTCGGAACATATAGCAGCGTGAGCTGGGATTATTTGCCTACTTTTGCACCTGTTATTCTTGGAACACTGGGAGTCGGAATATTTTTAGTAAAACCACTCGATGCGCTGCTGATGGGTGAACAGTACGCTCAAAGCATCGGAGTCCCAATCATGCGTATCCGCATCAGCGTTCTATTCATAGCGTCGATACTGGCTGGCACAGTAACAGGATTTTGTGGCCCGATCGGGTTTCTCGGCATTGCTGCACCGCATCTGGGTCGCTACCTTTTTAAAACCAGCAATCATCGTACACTGATTCCGGCATCCATGCTGATTGGCGCGCTTCTTTCATTGAGCGCAGACTGCATCGCTCAAGGTCCTGGACTTGAGGTGTCGCTTCCGCTGAATGCAATCACTGCGCTATTTGGCGCACCGATCATCATTTGTGCATTAGTTCAACAACGTAGTCTCAAAGGGACCTTTGCATGACTGTAAATCCACAGATTACAAGCCTGTCTGCAAACGCTCTGGATATTGGTTACCAGCAAAGGAACCGCCCTATCCGTGTTGCCAGAATATCGGAACTGACAATCAAAACCGGTGATTTCATTTGTTTACTAGGACCGAACGGAGCCGGTAAGTCTACATTGATTCGGACGCTTGCTGGCATTCAAAAACCGCTTCAGGGTATCATCCAACTAAACGATCAACATCTTGATCGATTTAGTCCACAGGAACGCGCTCGAAAAATCAGCGTCGTTCTGACGGAGAGGATGCCTCTTGGACTATTAGATGGGTATTCTCTGGTTGCGCTGGGACGTCACCCCTACTCTGGAAGATTCGGATTTCCTAGGGAAGCAGATCGAAAACGCATTGCCTGGGCATTTCAGAAATCGGGCGCGGTCGGCCTGGAAAACCGCCAAGTCGTTCAGTTAAGTGACGGCGAACGCCAGAAACTACTTATTGCTCGTTCACTTGCACAAGAAACACCGCTCATACTACTTGATGAGCCCACTGCTTTTCTGGACCTTACGCGACAGATTGAGCTCATGAATACACTTCGAAAACTGGCGCATCAGGAACAGATGGGAATTCTTCTCTCCACTCACAATCTAGACCTTGCGCTGCGTTTTGCCGATCGCATCTGGCTCTTCGACAAGAATGGAACAATTACTGATGGGTATCCTGAAGAGCTTGCATTAAACGGAGCTATAAGTAGCACATTTTCGAGTAGCGAAGTCTCCTGGGAAAGTCGACACGGAGGGTTTCGTATCCAGATAAATTCGGATCTAAAAGCAGTTGTTCAGGGAGAAGGGATACACGCTTTATGGACGCAACGCGCACTCGAGCGACTTGGTTTCACCATAACGGATAACATCACATCCGAAAGCTTACAGGTGTGTGTCACAGAGACCGAGCCGCAGCCTGCATGGTCTGTAGACTACATGGGCAAAACCAAAAACGTTGACTCTATAAGCGCTTTTGTTGATTGGATATTACGACAGAATACATCCTGAATCGTCGCACCTAATAAGTAATCCATCTCAAACCCAAACACTCCATGAAACTAAAACATTCCTTAACTATTATCGCTGGCGCAGTTTGTGCTTTGCTGACTCCCCATCTAAACGCAAATTTTGAAGAAGCTTCCGAATACATTGATACAGACGGCACTTTCGTAGCCTACATCGATTTTAAGGGCGATGGCGAAGAGATAGGAACGGTATTAAATTCTGTTTACAATGAAATCGTAGCGAATACCCCGGAAATGATACCCATCCCTATTGATTTTAATCAACTCTTCACCAACCTAGGTTTTGGATCCATTCATTCGATGGCCTGGGGCTCAAAAGAAATAGAACCGGGACTGCATAGAAATACATCCGTAGCACTTATGAATGGAGATTCCACTGGACTATTCGCCATTTATGGGACTGAAGCCTATCCTTTTAGCGCTCCTTCAAAAGCGCCTACCGACGCAAGCGTTGCAGTTACTGCAAATATACGTCTGACAGAAGTGCGAGATACAATCGCTACAGTTGTCCAACAAATTATGGGCCCAATGGGAGAAGGTATTTTACAACAACAGTTAACTCAAACCATACCTGACACAGAGATTACCGTTAACGAAGTAATCGAGGCGCTTTCCGGCAAGTTTGATTTTTTCTACTCTGAAAATTACGGTGAAAGTATATTAGAATCGGAACCCAAACTATGGCTTAGCATTGAAAATGCAGGCCATTTACTTTCACGTTTGGAATCTCTTGGCGAGAGCGGTTTACCCATTACTTTTGTGGAAGAAGCAACGACACTCAAAGCAATATTGGAACAGCCCGGATCCTCAAAAAAGCTTTTCTTTGAAGCTCCTAAGGGCAGTAGCGAACTAATCATTTATACGGATGCCGACTGGACCGCCGAAAGCGAGGGTCCTCGACTTGTCGAAAATCCCGAATTCAAGACACTCGCTAGCCGACTACCAGAACAAGGATTCTTCTATATGTATAGTGGCAAAACAGATATAGAGCCACTTCTGGAAATGCTTGAGATGCTTCCGCAAACTGCGAAATACAAAGAGGCAGCTAGCATGGCTATAGATTTGTTTATCGGAGGCTTTTTAGAACCCAACATGGTTGCAGTCACCATACAGGATGGTAATTATGTTTCCGAGCAATACGCGGGATACTCTACAAAACAAGCATTCACAACCATTCCAGCGGCAATGATGATTGGCATCGGAGCTGGGATTGCGATATCTGCTTTGGGAAAAGTTCGCGAAAACTCCAGAAACGCTACGGTAAAAAACAATCTTCGATACATCGGCGCTGCAGCACAGCAGTATTTGCTTGAAAATGATGCAACTGAAGTGAGTGTTGATCAACTTACGGATTACATCGCATTGCCTTTTGAATCTATAGCCGGTGAGAGCTATGATTTAACGATTACAGCAGAGACTGAAGAACTCAGTGTTACGCTTGAGGATGGAACTGTAATTTCGATCGATTTATAGAGCAAAGCCAGACAGACAGTGTAACGCTCCTAGCGTGAACGCTCAACAAAACCTGCTTTGCGGTAGACTTTGCTCAATACTTTATAGGCACGTTTTTGTGCGGCATCAGCGCCTGCTTTCAGTACCGATTCCAAATAGGCTTTGTCATGGATAAGTTTGTTGTAGCGTCTTTGCACAGGTTCGAGAGCGGCTATTACCTGATCAGCCACTTCTTCCTTTAATTTGCCATAGCCCTTTCCATTAAAAGAATCTTCAAGCTCCGCGATCAATTTACCACTCAAGGCAGAATGAATTTGCAACAGGTTCGAAATGCCCGGCTTGTCATCAGTCGCCCTGATTTCACTGCCTGAATCGGTAACAGCGCTCATAATCTTTTTCCGAAGCACATCCGGTGAATCCAAAATATAGAGCGTCGCATTTTGATTCTCGTCACTCTTGGACATTTTTTGTCCTGGCTCTTGCAGAGACATAATTCGCGCTCCGGATTTAGGGATATAAGGTTCAGGGATTTTGAAGGTCTCTGAATAAGTTGAGTTAAACCGTTGCGCCAAATCACGGCACAGCTCCAGATGCTGTTTCTGATCGTTGCCAACTGGCACAGCATCCGCATTGTAAAGAAGAATGTCCGCGGCCATGAGTACCGGATACATCAACAGCCCTGAATTTAGAGATGCGCCTTGCCGCGCGCCTTCGTGAGTGAACAATGAGTCGTTCTCTGTAGATACCTTAAAACCGAGCTTTGCTGCTTTCTCCTTAAACTGAGTCATTCGCTGTAAATCACCAATTGGAGTAATACAGCTGAGCAACCAGGCGAGCTCCGTATGCCCGATTACATGTGACTGAATAAAACTATTGGAACGTTCAGGATCCAGACCACAAGCAATGTATTGCGCCACGCAGGATAGAGTATTTTTGCGCAATTCCGCTGGAGTGTATTTGACGGTAATCGCATGCAGATCAACAATGCCGAAATAGCACTGATAATCATCCAAAAGACTCGCCCAGTTTTTAACTGCTCCAAGATAATTTCCAAGCGTGAGAACACCCGTGGGCTGTGCACAGGTTAAAATGACTGGCTTTTCATTGGACATATGCTCAGTAGTTGACGGTAAGGGATACAGCTTTGTCAACCTTCCTTCTTAGAGGCTGTTTATGATGAATGCATTTCGATCTGCATCACATCGACTGTTGATCCTAACCCATCCTTTGAGGGTTGTGCCTACCCGTAAAAAGAACGAAAGCAAATTCCGAACTGAGTGAAGGATGACTGTCTGTTTACAGAAACCCCAAATTTATATCCTCGCGCTTGTAAGCTTCTTTAACAGCTGCTTCTAATTCTTCATAAGAACGTCCGTTGAGCAGAATTTCCGTTGCTGTTTCCTTGTCATTACCTGCCTCAATTACCCGCAGATAATCGTAGAGCAGTCTGGGCTTATCAGCTTCGTCCAGTTCCATATGACAAAAGTAGTAGTACAGGATAAATACGGTTAAGTAATTAGATGCGGCTCTTCTGGGATTTTCGGCCAAAGCTTGATTCCACTCAGCTAAACTCATATTCATCAGTATTTCCAAGTCGGTAAGACTGGAGGAGCCACGAGAAAGAACTTCGTTTATTTCGAATCGATCAAACCGAAAGGTACCTCTCTCATAGGGAACATGCTCCACATACTCAGCAATGCCTTCAGACGCCCAAATCGGTAGTTTCCCCAACCAATCATGCATCACCTGATGGGTGATCTCATGTGTAAGAACCTTAGTTTCTCCACGTTCGTCAATCGTATAGGAACTCGATATTTTTCTAACGCCCAAGTGCCGCAAGGGCAGCATAATTTTGCGGCTATCCCGAAAGTACACACCTGCCGAATTTGGCACTCCTCCTGCAGTTAAGTATTGGCCCTCCGTCTCAAACATTTGAGTTGAGAAAAACGTATCTTCAGAAACCTTAGGATTGAATCCCAAGGGTAGATCAGCAATTACCAGCAGAGTGGATTCAAAAATTTGACTGACCTCGCGCACCACTCTCCGGGCGAGTTTCACATTAGACTGAAACTCAAAATGAGGTGTCCGGTAAACGTACGTGCATGTATCATTATCTTCCTTAACGATTACAATATCATAATTATCCGGCTTTAACTTTCGGGGCCATTTGCCAATCTCTTTACTCCTATGAACAGGCATGTCTTCCATTGGCTGATTGCGCTCAATCCATTCGCCGATATAAACTGCGTCATCCGGAATCAAACGACTTATCTCAAGTTCGAAAGTACGTCCGTCAGAACTCCGCTGGATAGTAATGGAAGAATCCGACACTTCAACAATCTCAGCTTCTACAGCACGACCATCGACACTTGTAAATGTGTAGGCTGCATCAATCCTGGGCAGTAAAACAAGGATCAACACAAAACCAGTGATTAGGTGTCTCATTTTTAAACTTATCCAGCTATAGATCAGTGTGTCGGATCATTGGAACCGGATGGAATATGAATATTCTCCACCATCTCCTGCACAGCTTTTGGTGGCTGGGGTGTATAAGCGCTCACCAGAAAAGCGATTCCAAAGTTGATTAACATGCCAATAAAGCCGATACCTTCGGGAGTGATTCCCAGAAAGTACTGCTCTTTCGTACCGCCTAGAAATTGAAAGTAGACGATGTAGCCAACTGTAAAAATTAGACCCGATAACATTCCTGTAATCGCACCCTCACGATTCATGCGCTTAGAAAAAATGCCTATTAACAGCGTCGGAAAAAAAGAAGATGCAGCCAGACCAAAAGCAAATGCAACCGTCTTGGCAATAAACGCTGACGGTGGATTAATACCAAAGTAGGCCGCAATGATCAGAGCGCCAAAAGAAGCCAAACGCGCATAATTGACTTCTTCCCGATCACTTAGATCAGGTTTGACGATATTTTTCATAAGATCATGTGAAATAGATGTCGAAATCACCAGCAGCAAACCCGCTGCTGTCGATAGCGCTGCCGCTATGCACCCAGCCATTAGTAAAGCAATTACCCACTTCGGCAAGCCGGCCATGTGCGGATTGGCCATAACCATGATGTCGTTGCCGAACCAGAGTTCATTCGGATTAGACTCATCTGCTTTGTTTGCCAGCAAACGCTGCCCATACGCTCCGGTTTGCTGATCCTGTGGAGCATCATACTCAGGATAAACAGGCGCACGACCTTGAAATACACGATTTGAATTTGTTTCTGATTTCTCAGGGCCAAAGTACTGTATTCGTCCGTCACCATTTTTATCAACCCAAGCCATCTGCCCAGTTTGCTCAAACTCCTCAAACCATTCAGGGATTTCAGCATATTCAGTCTGATGTAATTTCTCGATCAGATTAACTCTGGAAAACGCTCCGATGGTTGGCGCGGTAAGATAGATCACGGCAATAAACAGCAAGGTCCAACATGCAGATTTACGGACAGCAACAACGTTTTTCACTGTAAAAAAACGAACAATCACGTGTGGCAAACCTGCGGTGCCACACATTAACGCTGCGGTTATACAAAACATGTTCACCATAGATAGGTTCCCTGAGGTATACTCGCGAAATCCTAGTTCCTCATTGATCGCATTCAACTTCTGGAGAAACGAAACGGATTCACCCTCACCTGCAACATACTCCCCAATAAGCCCAAGTTGCGGAATAACATCTCCGGTAAGCACGATTGAAATAAAGATTGCCGGTATCGTATATGCAAAAGCCATCACACAGTACTGAGCCACTTGCGTATAGGTAATCCCCTTCATACCACCCAGCCCGGCATAGATGAAAACAATGAAAGCGCCTATCATAACTCCAGCGGGAATACCGATCCCAAAAAGCTGTGAAAAAACCACTCCCACGCCACGCATCTGTCCCATAATGTAGGTCATACAAATAAAGATCGCGCAAATAACGGCTACGCCACGCGCCCACTTTGAATAATAGCGATCGCCAATAAAATCAGGAACGGTCGCTTTGCCAAATTTGCGCAAATAAGGAACCATCAGAACGGTTAGCAGGACAAACCCGCCTGTCCATCCCATCAGAAATCGAGAGCCATCGTAACCGCTAATCGCAACTGTGCCAGCCATCGAAATAAAAGTCGCAGCCGACATCCAGTCGGCTGCTGTGGCCATTCCGTTAGCAAGAGGTGAAACTCCTCCACCTGCCGTATAATACTCATTCGTTGAGCCCGCGCGTGATTTAACCGCAATCCCAATGTAGAGGACAAAGGAGAGACCTATAAAAACGAAATTTAGTTGATCCTGAGTCACTATTTAATCTTTAAAAAGGCGTTGAAAATGCAGTAATGATCCAAATCAATTATCAAAGTCCGATGCTTAAAATTTCCATATTCAATACCTGATTTTTGCAATGTCTAAACTTCTCCATGCTCTTCACTGTAGCCGTACTTGAAATCAAGACGATTCATGACAAAGGCGTAAATAACGAGCAAGAGCACGAAGGAAATAATGGATCCCTGCTGAGCCATCCAAAATCCAAAGGGCGCATTTCCAACCGCAGGTGCAAATGTATCCAACCATTCACGCAGTAAAATACCGCACATGAAACTCACGAAAAACCAGACTAGCAAAAGGCAAAGTACCAATTTTAGGCAAGCTTTCCGATAGTTTTGTGTCCTACTCATTTAGCGGTTTGATAAAAATCAGTAAGGAGTTTTACTGACAGCGATTAGTGCTCAACGCAACAATAGATTTATCCCATAAAATCATTCTTTTTTGACAAACCCTGGCATGTAAAACATGTTTCTCCGTCACTTTGATTAGTTCAACAATGTAGAACTAATCGAGATACTTTTGCAATCAGATCACAAAGCGAGAGTAATCAAAATCCATTACCAGCCCGAGAAAAGGCCCAACCTCACGTGCATTTGGCAAAACGATCAGTTCCTCATGGTTATTTAGAACGCTACTGCGTTCAAAGATCTTACTCTCTGTGTTAAGGGTACAAGTTTCGTGGGACTTATCGCCTAGGTCGATGCCGATGATATGAGTGTTTTTTGTATAGATTATAGAGACGTAGGATTGAACAAGTTTGGATCGAATTCGACCTTTACTCGCTACGCCTTCTCATGCCTACTTTTTAGGATCATACATTTTGGAAGACATCAGACTTTGGCTGACTGCTGTTTTGCGATCTTATTGCTGGCGAGTGCCATTTGAAGTGCCTATGGAGTCGTTGCTGCTTCCATCGTTTCAGCTGGTTCCGGGACAAATTCGATCTCGGGATGTTCCGGAATGGTTTGGCCTGTTGCTTCAGGCGGGAGTTGCATGTCGTCGGTAAAAGTATGTAGTGCATCAATCATTGTTTGCGGGATGGAAAAAATGACATCATGCAACTTGGATGCGCCCATCTGTGAAGTGCCGGAAAATCGTTCTGTGAAAACATAGGTTCGCATTTCACTTCGTCCGTTTTCATCATCCGGTAAAAGTATTTTAGCGTTTAGAGCATATACCCAAGGGCGCTTTGTCTCCTCATCCAAAGAAAACTCTTCATCATAATTCTTTTTCAGATATTCTTTAACATCAAATTTTTTGATGGTATCTAAAAGTACCCACATAGATTTTCGTTCACCTTCTGTCAAATCAACCAAAGCTTGCAACCACGGGTCGCGCGGATTTTTCAAAAAGTAATCGAAGATTGTTTCGTTGGTTGAGAGATTTTTTAATTGAATACTGATTATTTTGGCAGCTTCGGGCAATAATTCCAGCGTGCGATTCCGATAGTAGGAAGAATTGAGTGGGATGACTTTGAGTGTGGAACGTCGATCTACGGTGTAGACATATTCGGCTTTATTACTCTGAGCGTAGAGTTTTTCATTTTCATTTTCGGGGTGTGTGAGCAAAAGTATGATTGTTTGATCGCCTTCTGTTAACTCGATTTTACGGCGTGGACTATTAAAGCCGAGGCGATCGAGATCTGCTGGTGTTGGCGAATCAATTGCGAAACCGCTGGCGCGAAGATTTTTCAAATTCTCGATGAGCTTGGCAACGATGGCTGAGTCGGCACGCCGGGGTTGAATACCTTCATCAGTGTTGTTTTCGATGACTTGCCAGTTGCCCGTTTCAAGTTTTTGTAAACGGACCAAATATTCACCTTCGGAAACGTCAATGGAAGTTAAATTCTCTGGTTTGAAGTTTAAGATGCTGCGTTCGCGAAGGATCTCTTCTGCTTCGCGTAGTCTGTCAAAAGTTTCTACTTCAACGGTAAAAACAGTCGGATTGTCTTTGATTCGAGCGTAATAAGTAGGCGCTACATTTTCACCATTATCGATCACTTTATTGCCGATGAGAAGCGTTTGCTGCCGCTTGTTGCCGTGCAAAGTGATGCGCATGTTTGGATCCTCAAGGCCCTGAAGTACTGGGTCTCCAGTTTCCGAAGGTTTGAAATCTACGACTCTAGCCGCAGTTAGCGTATTGATCGTGTTGGATACCTGTGATGCGTTGGCTTCAGCCGTTAATGGCGATTCAAATATCCAGCCGTTATTTGTGCGAGCAATCCGAAATTTCAGATCGTTGTCCCCGATAGCTTCAGGGTTGTTCATCTGCAGGCTGAGGGCCTGAACCTCAAATACAGGAATGTCGAATATTTCACGAGTACGCAGGTCATTCAGATCAACCAGTAGACCGTCGATAAATTGGCGGTTGATGACGAAAACATTCTTTTTGTTTGGGCCGAGTATGTAAAAGTTATTGCCGATTTCCGTCACATTGCCAACGCCCAATTCTATCGCCTCATCTTCGTTGATAATGCTTAGTTTGATCCAGGGGTTTTCGAGTCCGTAATCCTCAAGATTCCTGCCGGTACGTTTTATTTCATCGATTGAAAAAGAGGCTTCTTCTTCTAGAAACTGGAGTTGGTTAAGTATACGATTAATTGCAAAATAGTTTGCGGTCCACTCAATCGGTTGGATGATTTTCCAAGATGAGCCCTGGCGTTCCAGTATTCGTGGCGTGTCCAGTCCTTTACCACTTAGCTCAATTCGGGTCGCTTCAATTGCTTCACGACTGATAATCCCTGAAAGTCCACTTTTTTGGCCTGCGTTTTCATCTGCCTTTTTGCCAAAAATAAAGATAAGACCAAATGTTACAATGTTCAGTACCAGTAGGAATGCTGTGAATTGGAAGCGCATTGGATTTAATGACGTCGAATAATAAAAACAAGAAAGCCCAGACATGAAATGACCGCAGGGATTATTGCATAGTAATAAAGCATTTTGCTCAGGTCGCTCTCACTGATCACAAGTTGATAGCTCTCAAGTCTGCGCGTTGGTATATCGAGCAGGTCATTATGATCAAGGATCCAGTTTACAGAGTTCGCAAATAAAGTCTGGTTACCAAAGGCCTGGAGACGGTTGTTGGAAATGAAATCTGAATTGCCGAAAATAATTAGACGCCCTCCGGGTATGGTTATACCCAACTCATTGCCAGAACTGCGAGTTGAGACCGTTGCAATGCTAATCGGGCCTCTTTGGTCACGCTGTTCGTCAAAGGCAGGTGGATTTTGAGTGCGGTAGTCTCGTTCAGACCAACTTTGGTCGGAGGTTCCGATCAGAGGCACTACCTGTAATCGATTGTCGTTGATGGATGCCGGATCAACACTAATTTTACGTGGCTGGCCCAAAAGAACGGTAATTTGATAATCAATGAGTAACTGAGTTATCGGATGTTCAGCAAAACGGCGGATAATGAGATCTCCACCTTGAGCGCGAAAATCAGCTCCTGTGTCGACTACAATCGTATCGTCAACAAGCACACCCCAATCAAAGAAGAGATCGTCCATTCCGTGGCGTCTTCCCGGATCGAGTAATACGATCATGCGACCGTTACGGTCTTCCATATATCTTCGCAGTTTTTCGACTTCTTCGGGCTGCAGGCTAGCCTGAGGTGAAGCGACAATTAACAAGCGGGCATCTTTAGGAACATTTTTTTCGATTGCCAGGTCAAGTGTTGCCAATTCAAAATTCCGTTCGCGTAAAAAGCTTTCAAGCTGTGAAAGGCCGCGGAGCTTGTCGACATCATCAAGTCGCATTTCTCCGTGACCTACAAGGAAGTAGATCTTCTGTAATTGCTGGCTTGAAACTGCGAGTATAGCCGATGTAAACAACTGTTCTCCCCGAAAGTTTCTGGCATCTTCTTCAGGGTATTCGTACAAGTCTCCAATGCTTATTTGCTGAACTTTATTACCCGATATGACCAGAATAACATTTTCTTGGGTTAACTTGTATTTGGACGCAAGCTCCTGAGCTCGAACGCGCTGACGATAGATATCTACAAATTCTACGCTGATGTAAGCTTTGCCGTTGCGTGTGCTGAAGAATTCATATTCACGCAAGAGCCTGGTGAGGTCGCTGCGGATATCGTTCATTGCATCGAGATCCGTTTTCTCAGGTATAGTGACGATGATTTTAACTGGCTCTTCAAGCTGGCGAATGTATGCCTTGGACTCAGCAGCTAGTGTAAATGCACCCGACTTTGTGAGGTCGAAGCGTTTGAAATAATTTGCCGATAAAAAGTTGAGTGTGGCAATAAGACTTAGCCCCAGAACTATCTGAGCAGTTCGGTTAGCATGGAGAAGGCGTCGAATGAAGCCGAACTCGTTGGTGCGATGGATCTTCATCACTTTTTCGCCTCCGTTATCAGAGCCGATAATCCAAGGAAGAAAGTACCTGTACTTGTATAATAGAAGAATGGGCGCGTATCAATGACTCCGTTTGAAAAATCTTCAAGATGATCAAAAGTCTGTAAATAGTTGACTAAGCCACTCAATCTAAAGGGAAGCTCGATGCCACTTTGTGCTATACTACCCAGCTGTTGGCCACCGATAATTGCAACAAAAATAGCAGTGAAACTAAACATAGCAGCTACTAGCTGACTGCGCGTAATACTGCTTGCAAAGATGCCGATTGAGATGAAGAAAATACCACTGACTGCCAAAAAAATGAACCCACCAATAGCTGGCCCCATAGGTAGCAAATGACCTCGAGTGCCTATTTCAGGAAAGAACTTAGAAGTTATTAGTGGAAAGCCTAATGTTAGGAACCATAAAAACATGTAAAAACTGTAGGCTCCGAAAAATTTACTTAAGATCATGGTCACACTTGAAGTCGGTGTGGTCATCAGTGTTTCCAGAGTACCAGTGCTACGCTCTTCAGCGATACTGCGCATCGTTAGTAGCGGAACGACAAAGAAAACCGGTATCCAAAAAATACTAAAAAATTGAACGATGGGCAGATCGTCCTGTGGTGCATCGACCATACCTCGAAGAATAGCCCAGTACAAAAAACCCATCAGAACTAGGAAGAGGACGGCTGCAATATAAGTCGGCGGACTAATCAGAAGCATCCGCATTTCATGTCTGAGCAAAGTGATAAAGTTACGCATAAGGCTCTAGATACAGATCATTTAGTTTCAGCTCTCGACATAGGCTTTTTCTTGGAAATATCAATGGTCTCTTCCCATGAGCGTTTTGTCGCTGCGAGAAAAATTTCTTCCAAATTCGGTACACAAGTCGAAAGACTGTGCAGTTTGCAATCGGCGGACGTTTGAAGTGCATGGATTAGTTTGGCCCCCAATTCTCCGTTCCCTTCAACACGAACTGTCAGAGCTAACCGGTTCGTGCCAGGCGCCTGTTTTTCCAAAAGTTCAACGTCAAGTCTTTCTGCTTGAAGCGAACTGATAATCTCGTCCACAGTTCCTTCGGCTTCTATCTTAAAACGATTTCCAGGCAAAAATTCTTCTCGTAGCTGATCACTGCTTCCAGTTGCAACAACACGACCGCGATTAATAATGATCACGCGGTCACAAGAGCGTTCAATTTCCGGTAATATATGGCTCGATAAAACGACCGTCATACTGCCACGCAGCTGATCAATCAATTTACGAATTCCCTGTATCTGATGTGGGTCAAGGCCAATGGTTGGCTCATCCATGATGATGACTTTTGGATTTCCCAAAAGTGCGTCTGCTATGCCGACGCGTTGGCGAAAGCCCTTTGAAAGGGTCCCGATCACTTTGCGGCGAGCAGTACGGGCAAGATCACAGGTTTCCATTACTTCCTGTACTGTTGAACGTAATTTTTTTATGGCAACGCCCTTCAAGTTAGCACGAAGCTTCAAATATTCGTTAACCCGCAAATTCTCCGGCAATGGATTATTTTCCGGCATGTAACCAATGAGCTTTTTTATCTTTTTAGGCTCCCTTGCTACTGAAACTCCATGAATCCAGGCCGAACCGGAGGTAGCGGACATGATGCCGCAAAGGATGCGCATGGTTGTGCTTTTACCAGCACCGTTAGGCCCAAGAAAACCGACAATTTCACCTTGGTTGACGGTAAAATTCACATCCTTAATTGCAGTGAGTCTACCGAATTGTCGGGTCAAGTTTTCGGCTTGTATGCTGGGAGTAGATTTCATGTACATGAAGTTGCTATGAAAAAAGCGTTCATTCCTTAATGATATCAAGTAAAATTAGTGAATCTTTGTAGTTGAATGCTTTTGTTTAAGTTTGGATTGTTTTGTTCAGATTATTTTTCGACACGACTTTTTATGATTTCAACTACAGGAACCTTATCTGATGCCGTAGTTGCAGCTCAGGCTGCAGGCGCTGTTGGTATCGATACAGAGTTTGTTTGGGAGCGTACTTACTATCCTAAACTGGGGTTGGTGCAGATTGGTTACCCGGATGGTCATTGTGAGTTGATCGATGCTCTTGAAATCAAAGACTGGTCGCCTTTGAAAGAGTTGCTTGAAGATAAAAAAACGGTAAAAATTCTTCACGATGCGCAGCAGGATTTAATGATTATTAAAAGAGCCTGTGGCGCCTGTCCCAGAAACATTTTTGATACACAGCGAGCTGCTGGTTTTATTGGGCTTTCTTCGGCAATATCTTTGAGCGGGTTATTAAAGGATTTACTGGGAATAAACTTGAGCAAATCAGAGACTCGCTCGGATTGGCTGGCCCGACCATTGAACAAAAAACAAGTAGATTACGCTGAAGAAGATGTGCGTTACTCTACGGAGTTAATGCAGCAAATTCTTGATAAAGCAGACGCTTTGGGCCGCCACCGGTGGATTTTAGAGGAAATGCAGTATTACGAAAATGAAGCTATCTACGATGAGTTTGATCCTGAAACGGAGATGCCGCGTGTTCGTGGTAGTGGCTCATTAACCAATAAGCAGCGCGATGTCCTGCGCGCTTTAGGTGCTTGGCGCGAAAATGAAGCTCGTAGGCGTGACTTACCGCGTAATTTTGTTTTATCGGATGATGCGATTGTTACTTTGCTTAGAAATGTACCTGTTTCTGCCCCATCCATAAAACCTTGCCGGGGGCTTACAGAAAAAACACTCAAATATAATCGTTCAAAAATATGGGCTGCCATTGAGCGAGGAATTGCAGGGAATTTACCGAGTCTTTCCAGCGCTAGGGACAAGATAAGACACTCTCCTGATGAAGGTTACGAATCACGCGTTGATTTGACATTGGGGTTGATCAAGGGTATCTGTCTGGCCGCGCAGTTGGATTCAGCATTAATTGGCAATCGAGCCAAAGTAACTCGATTCGTTACCGAGACAGAACTGGCAGATGTTGACTATCACTCGATTTTAAAAGGTTGGCGAGCAGAATTTATAGGTAATCGGTTGCTGGATGTACTCAAAGGCAATAGCGATATCAAAATCAACAGTGAGACAAAACTGCCGGAAATAGTAGAGCGATCGAGATGTTTATAGAGCAGAAACAACGGTGTGAAGTGAGCGATTAAAATTTAATAGGCATTGTAGAAATAAAATTAGCAATTAGCTTGTGATTTGAAAAAGGCAAAATAGCGGTGCTTTTTGAGTTCTGATCTTTCAGGCAGCCGCGCGCAGATCATTGAGGGCATCGTTTTCATTGTCACACAAAAGATAGCAAAAAATCTTACCAATAGGTACCCAATCTGTCGTATTATCCTGAGATGAAAGCTAAGAACAAAACACCTTTCACGAGGGATCCGGCCGTTGCTTTCCAAGCCCTCGACAAGATACGAGCTAAATGAAGTTACCTTAGGAGTAGTTACGAAACTTTTTTAATTTATCTCACGGATTCAGATTGAAGTGTAGTATTGCACGAAAGAGTTGAGCAAACATCGTATGCAATAGATGAAGACATTTTTTCAAAGCTTACTGGGTTCGTTAACAGCAGTTATCATTTTGATGGTAATAGCATTCGCGGGAATGCTTGCCCTCATTGGAGTAATTGCTACGGTTAACCAAGAATTGGATGTAGAAATCGAGCCGGGAAGTGTGCTCGTTTTTGACCTGAATACAATCATTCAAGATACGCCTCCCGTGGCTGAAATCGGTTCAGCTGTACAAGAAGCGATAAGTGGCGAAGCCCGATCGGTAACTTATTTACTTAAGGTAGTGGATGCGCTTGAGCGTGCAAAAACAGATGACGATATTTCCGCAGTGTTGCTAATGGGTAGTCTTTTGACGGAAAATTACGGCTCCGGCCTAGGCGCCGTCTCTGAAGTGCGCCAAGCGCTCGAACTATTTAAAGCTTCTGGCAAAAAAGTTTATGCTTATCTGCTGAATCCTTCACAAAAAGATTACTATCTAGCTTCGGTGGCAGACGAGGTCTGGCTCAATCCATTCGGGATGATTTCCCTGAATGGATTAACCACAAATAGCCCTTTTCTCGGCAGTACTTTGGAGAAGTATGGCATTGGTGTGCAAACGGCTCGAGTCGGTCGTTACAAAGCCGCAGTCGAAATGTTTACACGCACCGGGATGAGTGAAGCAGACCGCGAACAAAAGACCGCGCTTCTGGATGATTTGTGGAGCACACTGCTTACAGAGATAAGTGTTTCGAGAAAAATGAGCGAAGAAGCCATTTTACAATTGAGCAACAAAACTGCGTTTTTCACAGCTACGGATGCTTTAGGCGCAACCCTAGCTGATCGAGTCGGTTATATCGACGAGCTGATTGATTATCTTGCCAGCATCCATCAACCGATTGTCTTGGAAGAAACATTTAGGCAGATTGATCTGATCGAATATGCGGACGCAAGAGGTTTTCAGCTGGATACAATTGCCCAAACCGGTGAGCGGATAGCGGTTGTTTACGCAGAGGGTGAAATCATCGATAGTGGCTACACACCTGACTACGTTGGCAGTCATTGGCTTGCTTATGAATTGCGCCGCTTGCGACAGGATGACAGTGTCAAAGCTGTAGTTTTGCGTGTAAATAGCCCCGGCGGCAGCGCCGTTGGCTCTGAAATTGTGCAGCGGGAAACACGGCTATTGGCTGAGCAAAAGCCACTGATAGTATCTATGGGGAGTTATGCTGCAAGCGGAGGCTATTGGATTTCGGCGTATGCAGACAAAGTGTACGCACAGCCCTATACAATCACCGGTTCGATCGGCGTGTTTGGCCTAGTCTTCAATATAAAAGATGCAGCTGAAAACTTTGCTCTGTATTTCGACGGCGTGAAAACATCACCCTTCGCTGACATTGAATCAGCTACAAGACCACGCACGAATGAAGAAATGGCGTTGATACAGAATTTCACAGACGAGATTTATGAAGCATTTGTCAGCAAAGTTGCAGAAGGTCGATCAATCGAGCTGAGCACAGTACGCGAGATTGCACAAGGTCGTGTCTGGAGTGGATTGAGCGCTAAAGATCTCTCGCTGGTTGATGCCATCGGCGGATTAGACGACGCCATTGATGAGGCAGTCAGTTTGAGCGGGATGGATTCTCTAATGATTGAGCAAGTCCCCGCTCAGTTAGAGCTGGCGGACACAATCGCTACACTCTTCGAAGAATCCGGCGCAGTTCCTGTGGTTCGGGCTCCGGGCTCTTTTGCGAAAGTAGTTGAGAAATTTGATGCGCTGACAAATCAGTTACGTGGCCTCAACGACCCCAGAGGTGTTTATGCTAGAATGCCTTATGGACTGGAAGATCTGTAAATGTAAAGGAGGAGTTGGAAGAGACAAAAAAGGGGGACAGAGACAAAAAAGGGAGAGGACAAAAAAGGAGGACACAGACAAAAAAGGTCTAGGTCGAGCGGCCGGTTGCCCGACCGCGCTCCTACAGACCCGTGCGAGCGCAATTAACGCACACGGTTCCTCGAGTTATGGATTCGCTAGAAGTAGCTATGGACTATACGCGGTTGTATCAGTGGATAATTCACCAG
>CAZUYZ010000086.1:0-7356 GCA_964624365.1 uncultured Puniceicoccaceae bacterium | reverse complement strand
GCAATAGATAAAGTATTGCATTAAATACATCGTATAAGTCTACCTCACCGGATGCAGTCTTTTTCTTCGCTGATTCTAATATAGGCAGGATCACATTAAAATGCTCCCTGCTTATCTCACTTGGATAGTGTTTCTGTTTTTTAAGACATGCCCTCTCATATTACCAACAGGCAAGAATTGTCAAAAAAACTTTAAACAGCCTCTGAGGCAGTTTTTCCAGCAGTATTTCAATGGTGTAACGAACATGCTTGTACTGCTCATAGATGCTCTCTCCTCCATACAGGAAGTGGTTTTGCAGGCAGGTGAGCAAGTACTTGGGAAAGTACGCCTGGAATGTTTCGCCCACACCGTTGGCTCCGTACACGATTCCGGAGGCGTGCACCGATGTCATTTGCTCAAGGCCTTGTAAGAGTTTTTCGCTACCGGGCGTGCGATAAAGGGTTTTGGATTCTTCGCCAAAAGGGCATTTGCTCGGCTCCCCACAAGGTGCTCAAACGCGTTCTTAAGTCCGGTTCTTCAGCGTTCATAGTTGGAAGGTTTAAAGTGGTGAGCATTGTAGTTTTTATCGCAAACCGTCGCTGAGCCGACGCACTTGCCGCCCAGATAAATCTCGAGCTTTTTATTGACCACGAACCGGTCATAGCGCAGGTGTACTTCAGCTCTACGCAAATGTGTGGGCACTTCCCGCAGGCAATTATTGATGCTGACTGTTGCATCCTTGCGAACGCGCCGCTTGATCTGCTTGTAGAACAGCCGGTTGAACTCGTTCGGCTCGCCCCGATACAGCCGAACCTTCTGGCTACGTTCACGATAACGCTCAGATGGACTTTGCCCGGCAAGCGCACTATGGGTTTGTTGGTGATAGTGTTGTTCGATCCATTGCCACAGGCGGCTATTAAGCCCTTCGAGCGAGGTGACTTTATCAAAAACCAGAGGTTGCTCGAAGCTCTTTTGCAGGCTTAAAAAAAATCGCTCAATCTTACCCTTGGACCAACTGTGATATGGTTTGGCCTGAAGTAAATTTGTATGCAAATTGCCACAGACCTGCCGGACATGTGTGCAGGTAAAAATCTTACCGCGATCGGTGTAGAGCTTTTCCGGGATACCTCGGCGCATCACCGCTTTCTTAAGCACATCAAGGGAACACTGCGTGGTTTCATTTTCGTAATACTGAGCATGGGTAATGAAACGGCTGCAATCATCAATCAGTGCGATTAGACGGGTTTTAATTACTTTGCCCTGATCGGTTTTTAAAGCGATCCCATGCATTGCATCGGTCATCCATAACTCGTTGGAAAAGGCGTGTTCAAAGGCCTTGGTGGGCCCACTGAGCACAACGGCATGAAGGCTTCGTTTATCCAGAGAGACTTCACGCAGGAAGCGATAAATGCTCGAAGCACTCGGAGGGGTGGGTCCCCGGAGTTAAAATGTCCCGGCGATAGAGCTCTGCGATCAGGCTCTTGACGGTTAACTGGGGATGTTCCTTGCGCAGGACGACAATTTGCTCCTTGAGCTCTTCGTCCAAAGCTCGGGATTGGCCCCGGTCCTCCCGTTTCTTGGGCACGAGTGCCTTGAAACCGGCCTGTTTGTGGGCACGATACCAACGCTCAAAGCGCTTATGATAGCTCTTGAGCAAATCGCTCCAACTTTGCAAAAACCGATTCGGTCGGCCGAAAAAGTCATCCTCAATCAGCTCACTTTCGAGCAATCGATAGGGCTGAGCAAAATCGGGCAACAAGCTTACGGTTGCCCCGGTTTGCTTACAGCAGAAGCGCAGAATCTTGATCTGCAAACTGGCCGAGCCAGAACTGAGATAACGCTCATAAACCCCAAATAAGTCAGACACCCGGGGACTTCGCAGTGAGGACAACACTCAGGCGGAAGGAACAGGCTCTTAAGCTCAAAAACTTCAAACTGAGCGTAATCGGCCACACTCATCTTTGCTTCTACAACAACTTGCATTCAATAAAAGTGAGCAAAACGTAGAGCTATGATCAAGCTCCAAGAGGAAAAATTTGCCCGCCCAGTTCGCAAAATATTTGGCTGGATTTTAAGAACACTCCGACAACTTATTCGAAAACCAATGAGTTCTTTTTCCGCAAATTTCGTTAACGGTTACAACAGTAAGTGGATCGAATGAAGCCTCCAGGGCTCCTTCTGGAGCTCTGGATTTCAAGATGAACTTTTTCTTTATTTTTGATGGCTAAATAATAGGTCAATAATCCAAAATAAATAAAGCATAAAATGCATGGCTATGTACGAAATTAAAAATATTCTACATCTTACTATTAATCAAATACTTCAGTTAAAAAATGGCGCTTTTTTAGGGGTAAACTCCGGTTTAAGACCAAGCAGCAACTGGCCTGGGAGATGATCCAATCAGCGCAGTCCAACTGCCTGCGTTTTGGTTGGGTTGGACTGGATGGGCTATATGGCAATTGCCCGGAGTTGCTGCGTAACATAGCTGATGCTGGCCTGCTGTTCACTGCCGATGTGCATTGTGACCAGCATATTTACAGCAAGGACCCTGCACCGTATCTGCCTGAGCGTAGCAGTAAGTTCGGTCGCATGCCTTCGCGCCTACAGGGACGCAGCAAAAGTGAGCGCATTGACTCATTCTTCAGCGGTGCGGATGCGCCCGAATTTAAGCAGGTGTTCGTGCGCAAGAGTACGAAATGAAGTTATTGAGGTGCAGGCCAGCGCCAGACGCATTTAGTTATGGGACGGCGAAGAAGCAAAGGCCCGGCAGTGGTGGGCGGTTTGTGTGATCGATAGCGATACTGCAGAGCGTAGGTTTTTTCTGAGCAGGAGCGCATAAACTTAACAAAGTAGAAATAGGATTCAATCTGCATCGGCAGTGGATAAAAAAGCCCTGATCTCCTAACGTTTTTTGTATGAGCCAATAGCAGTGCTCTCGGGCGGGGGACACTCCATTTTTGTTGGCATCTGATGCATCCACGACCATGCGCCCCCATCGACACCAGAGTTATGTATTCTCCAAAAATGCTGACGTGCAATTCGCCAGCTTGCACTTTCCAACCGCACTCGGCTACAGTCTGTAAGATCTGCTTGGCCGCAGAGAAGGTCTACACAGCCACGTCTTGTAAAGGCAGCCAACGATTCATCAACAGCGCCTTCAGCATGCATTTTTAGCAAGCGGCAATACTCAATAGAGTGTTCAGAAAACAATTGTTCCAGAGTAAGTGATTCAATGAGTACTTTTTTAAGCGGTTTCTGCGCTTTCGTCGCAACCTTGACATTAATTGTTGACCAACCGCTATTCCAAGGATCGGTGTACAGTTTTGTTTTTTCTGTATCTCCAGCAATGGCCTTATTGATTGCGATAACGTTGGTGACATTGTTAAGTTCAATATTTTGCAACAAACATTTATAGTTCTTTGACTCTGGTTCGATAGCATAAACCGTTATAAAAGGATACTTTTTGGCGAGATAGATGGAGAAAACTCCGACTTGTGCGCCGATGTCTACAACCGTATCGCCCTCACGAAAAATGGCTGTTTGCGATAGATAAAAGTCATTTTCAACCCGCCACACAGCATCTCCTACGGCAGAATCGACAGACCAGTTCAAGAAAAAGAATGTCTGATCTTTAATCCGGTGACTTTCAACTAGAGGCTCTTCATTTTGAGGATCAGATGCTGGCTCAGCAGCTTCCAGCTGACCTAAATGGTAATCTAGCGTATGTAATTGATTTTTAACCCCTTCAAAATCCAATACCTTGCTGCCAATGGACTGGAACTTGGAAGCAACCCGCCACCGTAGCCCCTCAGAAAGACGCTGGAAACCGCTTTTTAGAAACCACAGCGGCTGATCATGACACGCTAAATGTACAAGAAATCCGATGGGCCCGCGGCGTTGTAGAACTTGTTCATATCCATACAACCATTTTTTCCGCATACACCATAATTTTGATAATTCTTCGGGATATGCATGCTTGGAATAAGACTCAAATCCATCCTTAGGAATCGTCTTAAGTTGCTTTGCAGCACACGCAAAGAAGTCTCGCTTATCATGCGATTGAACCTGATCCTTCAATAGCCAGTCAAATATTCGCATTTGAACTCTTATCAACTGCGCCCAGACCTTCGAAGAGACATCCCATGCAACCAGATTGTCTTGGATCTTAGCGAATACGGCAAAAACCTCAAAAACCGTCTTTCGATCTTTAAGTGCAGTTAGCTGGCCCGGCCGATCTTTCCGGTAGTAAACAAATGCATCATCGATGAGCGATACTTTTTCCGCCTTTATCAAAACCGAAAAATGAAAGCACATATCCTCATAGGAATTCATTCCAGACTCAAAATTCAATGCATTCCTTTCTAGGAACGATCGCTTATATATCTTTGTCCATGCAACAGGTTCAAATTGGATAATTGAGGGCTCATCGGAGATATCGAAAGGAAATGATTTTAACTCAAGATCCAATTGCTGTCGCCAATAAATATCCCACAATTCAGCAAAAGTCTTAGAATTTTCATAAAATACATTCCCACCTGAGATTAGCACATCCGAGTCGTCTTTTGTAATTCGCTGGTACATTACTTCGCACATATTTGCATTCACCCAATCATCCCCGTCAGCGAATCCAATATATTTACCTCTGGCTTCCCTCAGACCTATGTTACGCACAGAGGCCAGACCGATGTTTTTTTCACAATTTACGAGTCGGATATTTGGATACCTTGACTGGTAATCTTTGATGATCTCAAGGCTGTTGTCTGTAGAAGCATCATTAATCGCAATGATTTCAATGTTCTGCAGTGTCTGATTAGCTAATGCATCCAAGCACTGGCTTAGATACTTTTCTACGTTGTAAACTGCAAGAATTATCGATACCAATGGAGCTTTTTCGTTCTCCGTAATACTGCCATCTATACTTCGCGATGACGTACTCTTTGTGCTCGCGAGTTTAAGCGGCTCACTAACAGTCCTCTGAGGGCGCGTGTCCACATCCGCACTTTCCCACGGAGAAGCTGATCCCGAAGTAGCAGCAGGAGACCCGTTTTGATCCTGTTCGGACACTTCTTCGAGTCCAGCCTCAGATTTGAATACGTCGATTAGACGTTCCGTCATCCTGTCCCAGCTATGCCATGTACGCGCTAGTTCAATAGCTCCCTCCCGCAAGTGTTCTCGCAACTCATCGAACTTACTGATCACCTGAATCGCTTCTGCCATCATTTTTGGATCTTGTGGCTGACAGAGGTAAATGTTCTGACCGTGCTCCAAAGCATCATCTCGTCCACCAGGTATTTCCGTGCCGATAACAGGCAGTTCGTGTGTACAGGCAGCGGCTAAAGAGCTATTGTTGAGGGTAACGCCGTAGTCAAGGGGCAGGACGCAAACGTCAGCGGCATGAAGATACCGTGACCCGGTGTCGCTGTCCCAATCGAAGCGCCCTGTCCAGATAACTCTTTCCGCTATACCAAGTTTTTCTGGAAGCTGGCGAACCATTTTGAAGTAATCGCTACAGCTTATCGGCTCATATGGAAATTCAAGAATGTCGCCAACCACAACAAGACGCATATTCGGGTTCTCCTTGCATGCGATCCGGAATGCGTGCAACAGCGTGTCCAAACCTTTGGTAGGATAGATAAACCCCCAGTACATTACGACAAAATCATCTGGCTCAACACCAAGTGTCTTGCGAACCTGCTTCCGGACAACGTCAGGCTTATCGGTACAGAATCTGATAAGTGGCGGAGGGGGTAAGATCGTACATTTTTCCTTTACCTGCTGATACTGTTTCATCAGACGGTCTCTGTGAGCGCTGCTAAGCGCAATAACACGAGCACTGTCCCGCAGTAAAGTACCCAATACCGGATTCACATCCTTTCTACCAGATTTTCCGCAGGCCCAGAAAGCTCCCACTTGGCGTAGCGAACGCTCAAGAAATGACCAGTTAGGTCTATTTTCATCGATGTTTTCAAATTGCGTTACACAGGGCAGGTCAGCGAAAAGCTTCCGGCAGATTGTTGGCAGAAACGTGATCATCGGGTTGTGATCAAAAACCCAACCGATATATAACAGCAGAACGACGTTAGGTCGGCATTTCTTGATGGTTCGTATCAGTACTGGCAAATCCGACCAAGACCAATCTTCCATGACTGGATGTACAGTGATGCCTTCCCGAGGAGCATCAATACTTCCTTTTTTGCACAGGACATGAATCTCGTGGCCTGCCCCAGCCAAATGCTCGCTGATGTGGAGCGCGTGATTCGCTTCGGGAGCTGATTCTGGCGGGTAGGCGGATATAATTAATACCTTCATGTTCTGCTCAGTAGAAAATAAATGACAACTTTTCGGCTTTGCGAAATACACAATCAAAGATTGTTCGATGCTTTTAAGGGCGTTGAAGCATACATTTGCAAGACCTATTTTAAGGTTTTCAGGAATCCACCCACATAATCTCAGCACCCAAATTGGATAAACTCTTTGCTGTGCTCGCTTTGGGCTTTCTCGTCATTTTTACCCGGGGCTATCAAATTCGATACTTAAGGCAACAGCACAACGGTGTGAAAATTTAGTGTAAATAATTCTCCATAAGAGGCCTCAGGAGAGCGATAGCTTCCCGCCATGGAGTTTGATTTTCCAGACAGTGCCTTAACATCGGATAAATTGTAAACAGCGCTGAGTCGCTCTTGTCCAGCTTAGCACCAATGAATTGAATTGTTCCCCGTTTAATTGGAGTTGTTCAAGTTCTTTTGTTCGAATTGGGTTCTCCCATGCGCAAAGACTTCCCACCGATTTGTTTTAGTGTGGTGATCTCATGCTCTTTTTTCTTGGTTAAGGCAGCATTGGTCAATGCTGTGTGCGCCAGGCTATGGCTGCGTAGGTTACAGGTGTAAATATCAGTGACTGCGCGCTTTTGATGGCAAATGCTTCGGTCAGTCTGAGCCCTAACATCCGTGCTGATTTCTTCGACCAGTTGTTTACGCCGTGGACTTCTCAGTGCACTGAAGAAGTTGGACACCGAAAGGTCTAACTTGAGTTTCAGGCGTAAGCGCTGAACCCACTCCCTTCCACTGGTCACGGTGTGCCGTACCGGCTCGATGCCCGAACTTAAATTTTCTCTATCGGTGTACCCGCTATGCTCTGAAGTTTTCCGCTCTTGAGAGAGCAGAAAAAACCGGTGCGAAGAACTTGTCTTTGATGTTGGTTTTGAGTGTTTGCATATGAGGTTGATGAAACACTGCTTGAGTAGGATGTTAAAACGGAAGTTCACTTGATTTTTAAAGCAAGAACATAGTTACAACTCTCCGTATTTCCGTATTTCAGGTTGTAAGATCAAACAACATAATGTGTAATTTATCTTACGGATTCAGGAATTAGAAAGCT
>CAZUYZ010000085.1:0-7650 GCA_964624365.1 uncultured Puniceicoccaceae bacterium | reverse complement strand
TCGATGAGGTTTTGTAAGATTTTGTTGTACAAGATATTGCTGAGCTGTGAAGGCGCGCCTTTTGGCGCGTTGAGTCAGCTGATCAATGTCTTGTGGAGCAAAAGATTATGAAAGATCGCGATTTCAACTCACGAATCTAGGATCATAAACAGTCTCTTAAATCGATGCATGAGTGTCGCGCTCCGACCCCAAGTTTAAAACTCCTCGCATATACTAGTGTTGACATGATTAGTATTATACGTGTTCTTCTAGACTTAACCTTCCTTAACCTCAAAATTTTATTATCCAATTAGTTGCAAAATATTGCATCAAAACCGTAAGCTATGTCTGAAGTTGCGATAATACCACCTATAAAAAGACCGGAACAGAAGCCGGAAAAAGAACCAGAGCTGGAGTCTGAGATCGTAGATACTACTATGATAGTCGACTCTTCTCTGCCGCAAGTTGAAGTAGTCGAAAATCAATTAGTTGCAACTGAAGGTCCACCGCTACAAATAGCAGATGAAAAGGCTCCTCCGACTGTAAACACAGTCGTTTCAACTAGTACTACGGATGTTAATGTTACAGATGGTAGTGAGTCGTTCGTCGAGTCTGCCGAAGGTTCGACGACTGATTACCTTCAAGGGGTTACCTACGCATCATTCATTTTGACTTTTTGCCTTGCAGGTTTTGCCGCTGTTGTTGTTTTTCGTAAGTCACTGAAAACACCCGTTAAGCGTTTCTCAATGGGCGCAAAAGTTTTGGCGCTAGCTTACTTCGTATTGGCATTTTTTGGTTCTTTTAGCACCTACATATATAGCAGGTATCTAAATGGTGGAGAAACATTCTTTTCTTTGGCAGTTCCAATGTTCTCGTGGATACTTGTTGGGCCTGCCATTGCAATGGTTTTGAATTCATTGCTAACCAGAAAAGACAAGCCGGAGGCTCAGAAAATTTTCTTTGATGTGTTCACGTATCTAGTTATTTTCTGTCTGACAGTTGCTTCTCAGGTTCCTTTTTTTGAAGCACGTGAGCCTTTAATATTTTCTACATTAGGGGTCATCTTTTTTCTTTTTCCTATCGTTCGTTTTTTAGGATCTTTAAAAACCTCAAGAGTAGTTCATCCCGAATTACGGGAAATGTTTGTTCAGATTTTGGTGTTTAGCCTCATCTTCCTCCCGTTGCTTTTGCCATCTTTAGCTCTGACGAGTGTATTTGAACTAATTGAAGATAACCTTACTCTTTTATTATTCAATTCAGTTACCTTTACGTTTATTTTAATGACAGGTCTGTTGATGGTGATTTCAATTGATTATGTCACTCAGGGGATCGGTGCAGATAAATTAGTTGCTCAAAATACAGATGCACCGTTGCAACCTTCTGGTTCTATGGCTGGAAATCCGGAAGCTTCTTCCGGGCTGTCAAGTCTTTCGGTGGAAACTGTCTCCCCCTTGATTCCAGAGGTTAAGACGGCTCAGAATAAAGTGAAACCGGCTCCGGAAAAAGCGTCTGAAAAAGAAGCACAAGCGCCTGTTGATCCGCTTTCTCCTGTTGCTGCGAAACCCCAGGATTCATCTGTTCTACCTCCGCCTGTGGTAAAATCTTCCGGTCCTTCAAAGAAGCTCTCTATCCCGTCGGAAAATTCTGTAGAAGCAGATGAAGACATTGACGACGATGACCCAAGAGTTATTAAATTTGACGCCATTCGATCCTCGGGTGAAGGGACTGATAAAGATATAAGTAGATATAAAGAAACAAAACTTGGATCAGGTTCGGAGCCAGAATCAGGCAATCAACCAAAGAAACCAAAGAAACCAAAACTTCCCAAAGCTCCCAAGTTACCCGTTACACCAAAACCTACAGATTCAAAATCGCATGCTAAGCCTCCAGAGAAGCCTAAGAAACGCTTTTGACAAATATTAATAATTACTTTTAATAATATATTTAGATTATATTTCGTTATGGATATCTCAGGATCAGGATTTACAGATGAGTTAAGCTCTCTGCAGCCGGGAATGACAATTGGCAACCTTTGCATTGTTAGCTTTATTGGCAAGGGCGCTATCGGGGAGGTTTATTTGACTCAGCATGAGATTTTAGGAAAACAGTTCGCACTTAAGGTGATACCCAAAGGCTTTTCTGCTGAAGAAGCTGCCGAAGCATTTTCTCGGGCTGCTCGCACGCAAAACAAACTGAATCATTCCAATATAATCCGTATTGGTGATTTGGGCGAGGAGGAAATGTTTTATTGGATGCGTATGGAGTATATTGAGGGCGAGAAGGCTTCGGATGGCACCGTAATACGCAGTCTTGAAGATATGATGCGCTACAATGACGGATTACTTACTGAGCAAGAAGTCTGTTACTACGTATATTATCTGCTGGTGGGTCTCGAACATGCACATGAGCAAGGCGTAATCCACGAAGATCTAAAGCCTGCAAACGTATTAATTGCTGAGGAGGGCGTAAAAATATCTGAATTGGGTGTAACGGACTTCATTGGTCACGCTTGGGACGACTTTCATCTATTACGCCAAAACCGTTTGATGGAACCGACGCCATTTGAACCGCTGCCTGGATTTAGCCGTCTATTGCCTTGTTTACTTAACACCTACGAGTATTATAGCCCAGAGCAGCGCATGGGAAGCCTCCCAACAGTTCAAAGTAATTTGTATTCAGTGGGTCTTATGGCTTACCGGATGTTGACCGGGCGTTACTGTCTCTCAGTGGATATGCCTTCGGATGTTATAGGTAAAATTAATTCAGATTGGGACGATTGGATTAACAGAGCACTCGCCTATAACCCAGCGGACAGATTCGCTTCCGCATCTAAGATGCTGCAGTCGTTACCGGGCCTTGAGTTTGACGAGGATGATGATATCGTTGGGGAAGAAACCAAAGCAGCCAGCTAAATCTTAGTTTACAGTACGATTCTTAAAGTATCACAATCTAAACAATCATCGATATGCAAAGTAAATATAAAGTTACCACTTCGGTTACCAGCTATGTGTTGGCGCACTCACGTGAAGACGCCGCTAAGTTTCAAGAAGAGCTACTTCGTAAAGAGCACATAGATATTTTTAGCCAAGGTCAGACCACTGTTAAATATTGTTTTCGAGGTGGTAAAGAATTTATAACTGCGCCCGAGGATATTTCCAGAACTCGCGATCCTATCACAGAACCTCGTCGTGGTGACTGGTTAGAAATCGAACACGATGATGTCAAGGCATGCGCGCTTGTTCGACGTCTTTCACGTCGTCGAGTTTATTATTACGAAGCACTTTCAAAAACGGAGCGTTCAGTCGATCGGGATCGCTGGAAAATGTGGGCTAAGCAGCACGTGATACACCCTTCTTTTGATGGTATCGTTCCTCCTTTTATTGTCGAGGAGGTGATTACTTCTCACGAGGATCGAGGACTCTTGAAAGGTTTTAACGCTACTCCTGATTCCTCCCTTATTCTGGAGATTCTTAACAAGTACGGTTACATTCCCGATGATTATGAAATCGAGAACGGATATTGGGCAGAGATGTATATTGACCAAGCCTTGTCAGAAAGAATTCTGCAAAATCAAGATACAAAATCTTTGAAAACGGGTACAGATGGTGAACAAGGATTTGGTGACTTCTCCATCGGTTTTTCCGAGGAGTTGCCGACATTGGACGATCTCGAAAATAAGCTCTAGATTTCGTAACATAAAAATTACAAAAAACTTATGGCAAGAAAGTTAGCTTTCATTAATTACAAAGGTGGTGTTGGTAAGACATCTCTAATCGTAAACGTATCAGCCTGCTTAGCCCAGAAAGGCAAGCGCGTTCTCCTGTGTGACTTAGATACACAGTCTAACTCAAGTATATGGCTGCTTCGTATTGAGCGATGGAACCGCATCAACATGGAAAAACGCGGTTCGATCTATTCAATCCTGGATCCGGGTGAAGATCGGATCAAAGATTTAATCATAAAGAATGTCATCCATGATAACCAAGGTAAGCCTCAACTGCCTGGGTTGGACTTGTTGCCTACTACGTTTAATCTTATCGATATAGAAAACGAGTATAACATTGATCCACAAAATCCGCATTATTTGATATTTAATGAGCAGATTCGCGAGATCGAAGACGATTATGATTTTATTCTTTTTGATTGTCCGCCCAACATATTAAATGCTTCACAGCTAGGTATCTTCAGCGCTAATGAGCTCTATGTGCCATCAAATCCAGATGCACTTTCTCTGATTGGATTTACCCTGATGATTGAGAAATTGCTTCTCTTCTATCGTCGTGCAGCAGGTTTCCGTACTCCGGAAATCGGCAATTTTGCTCGAGTATCAGGTGTTATTTTCAATTCGATTAAATCAAATGTAGACATTGGTGTGCCAAAAATGCGGATGCAACTGCGGTTGAATCAATTTAAAAAGCAGCGTCTCGTTTCAAATGAAGCAAAAATTTACAATACATGTATTCGTGATGCTACAATCGTCAGGCGTGCAGTCACACTTGGTTTGCCAATTTGTTTAATAGAAAGTCGGGATGTAACTGATGGAGTCGGCCAGGACTATAGCGACTTGGCAGATGAGATTGTCGCGCACGACGTGAACGCTCCGGCGCCCGCTAGTATTTGAAGTTCCAATAGGTAAAAAAGTACAATTTTGGTAATTGATAATCATAGATTAATATGAGCATTTCTGAAAAATCGGAAGTCTATGATTCGGGTCCGATTGAAAAACTATCGGCGCGGTGGGACACCATAGCTTTTCGTGCCCAAGGTTCTCCGTTTGAGGAACTCAGTATATCAGCTTTGGCAAAAAATAGTGGCGTACGTCGTTGGTCGCGTAACGGGTCAGCAAAAGGAGACGTTCTCGCTCGCTATATTTACTTTAGCTTTGAGGAATTACTGGAAGTAGAGAAGCTTGATCTTAAGTCCGCTACCTTGCTCTTGGAAATTTGCGAAACAACATTTTCATTCGAAAAAGAGTGTGAGGACCTCGGCTCCTTTGAAGAAATTGATAGCAAGGCGTATGCTCAAAGAATGCGCTTTGTCGAGGAATTTGGCATTTATCAGGATTATCCTGTAAGTCTATCTAACTTGGATGAAAATCTTTTGGAGCTTTGTGCTGCCGAAAATATTGTCACTTTCATTGAACTAATGGAATTTTTAGACCGGCTGTCTGAAAAAGCTTGGATTGGAGGGGTTTACAAAAATCTTCAAAATGTCTTTGCTCACGGAGATGAAAAGGGGCTTGTTCGTTACTTCCCATATCGTCTGGGGCATAAAGGGTTCCATTTCCCCGAAGCAGCCTCTTTTTGTATCAAGCGTTTGTCTGAAGACGAAGTTAAATCGGTTCAAGAGTACTTTGATTATCGTAGTCGTCGCCATAAGCTTATTGGGAAACGTGTGGAAATTCCGGAGATCATAGAGACAGCGCTGCTCCCGGAGCTGTTCCAGTGCCTCCATTACTTTGGTTGCCGTGAGTCATACCTTTTGGCGTTCATGAGAAACAAAGACTATCTCCGTCGAGAGTTAATGTTTTTAAACCAGCCTGAAATTGAAGGTTTACTGGGTTGGTTGATACATTTAGCGCTAGGGTTTTTTAGGTCTTCGCAAACGTTTGATGACGTCACTGATGAGGTGGAGGCGATCTCAATAAATCTTAGCGCTGAAATGTGCGAAGATTTTCGCAAAATGATTAACGAAGAAGTTTCGCGTTAATTTTAACTATTCACGCGGTAGGGCTCTAGAGTTTTCAGTAGTCTTCCAGGTGCAGAGCCTACGATGTAGGTGCCTTCATCGCTTACTTTTTCTTTGTAGATTGCACCCTCTCGGTGTAAGCGTGCAATCAGGTCATACCTTTCATTAGGTACAAGAAGTTGTAGTTGGGTGAAGTCACTTTCAACAATAGTTTCGGTCGAATCCAGTAGCTGGGAAATTCCTTCTCCTGAGTGTGCACTGACAAAAATTGATTTTGGATACTTTAGGGAGAGCTCAAACTTTCTTTCCTCGTCTGTAAGAAGATCGATTTTATTGAACACAGTTATAATAGTTTTGCTGCTGATTCCTAATTCCTCTAACACTGATAATGTAGTGTTCATATGGGCTTCAACCTCATCACTCGTAACGTCTAGTACGTGGATCAGAAAGTTTGAGACCACCGCTTCTTCCAAGGTTGCCTTAAAAGCATTTACGAGACGATGAGGCAAATTGCGCACGAAGCCGACCGTATCGGTAATTACAAGTGTATGACCATTTGGCAACGCACAGCGTCGTGAGGTAGGATCCAGAGTGGCAAATAGCTTGTCTTCTGCCAGGATGTTGGAGCTTGTTAATTTGTTTAGGAGTGACGATTTGCCAGCATTTGTATAGCCTACAATTGCGCAGGTTGGAACTGGAACGTTCATGCGTTTTTTTCTCTGTAAATTGCGATGCCGAATCACATTTTCGAGTTCACGCTTTACGCGGGTGATTTGTGTTTTTACCATACGTTGATCCAGTTCAAGTTGAGTCTCACCGGCATCTCTTTGTACAGCTCCTCCACCACGCTGACGACTCAAGTGCGTCCAGGCGCTTTTTAATCGAGGTAGATTGTACTGAAGCCTGGCCAATTCAACTTGAAGTGTCGCTTCCTTTGTTTTTGCTCGTTGGCTGAAGATATCCAGAATTACTTCCTGCCGATCAATCACCAGGATTTTGTCTTCTGCAGCTTGTTCCCAGTTGCGTTGCTGGGTCGGCGTCAATTCGTTGTCAAAGACGATAACATCACATTCATGGGCAAATGCTTCTTTCACAAGTCCAGCGGCATTCCCAGAGCCCAACAAAAATTTTGCCTGAGGTTTTCGTACTGAAACCTTAACTTTATGTTT
Organism: uncultured Puniceicoccaceae bacterium; assembly: GCA_964624365.1. Lineage (GTDB taxonomy): Bacteria > Verrucomicrobiota > Verrucomicrobiia > Opitutales > Coraliomargaritaceae > Lentimonas. The sequence goes on along the minus strand of CAZUYZ010000085.1, from coordinate 814 downwards.
AACTTCAATTCCCAGAGTGATGACCAGATCGTGCAATTCTGCCAACAAGTTTTCTGTTTCGTGATCGGTTTGATCAGGCAGGGTGAGGCCAACGAGCATCGCTCGTTCAACCATTTTGGGTTTTTCTCTTATATCGTGCACGTGCCGTTAGATTAAAACCAAAGACAAGATACTGTGGAAATGAAGTCGAAACAAATTTGGTCCTAACTTCACTTAGGTTTGTGACTTGATAATAAAAGTATCGATACAATCAAGTATTGCCAAAACCTGTTAGAACGCATGTGTTGATCATCCAGCCCAAAGAAGCAAAAGATTCAATGATCCTTATCGTAGAACTTAGATTCTGTTTTATAAACCATCGTTTCGATAAACTCCTTTTGGCAAGCTCAGGACCTTGTTCAAATAGTCAGGTCAAGCAGGATCTACGCCGATGCTGTTCAAGGCCAAAATGGCGACGGGTTACAGATGTGTAACGTGCTGCCGTTCAGCAACTAAATTCTAGCTTCCAACTTCTAGCTCCTCCTTTAAAAACATGCGAATTCTTCATTCTGATAATTTGATGATACGCCGTTATGGACATGTAAAAGTGTCTACGGGGCGGAAATTGTTCAATGGTATGATTCGTAATAACTGGAAGGTTTGCGAGTATAGTGAACGCGATGTTGCCAAGTTTGAGGCGCCACTTGGAATCAAACCATTGGGAGTTCGTTCTGCGAATAAGCGCTTCATTGAGACATTTGAGAATTTCAAGCCTGATGTTGTTTTAATCGGGCATAGTGATCTTCTGACCAATGAGACGTTGAAGACGGTAAAG
>CAZUYZ010000084.1:0-5498 GCA_964624365.1 uncultured Puniceicoccaceae bacterium | reverse complement strand
TCGATGAGGTTTTGTAAGATTTTGTTGTACAAGATATTGCTGAGCTGTGAAGGCGCGCCTTTTGGCGCGTTGAGTCAGCTGATCAATGTCTTGTGGAGCAAAAGATTATGAAAGATCGCGATTTCAACTCACGAATCTAGGTTGAAGTGTAGTATTCCGCAGCAGCGCCAGTAAAAAGGCCGACTAAAGATCCTAAAGTCATTGCCCAAAAGGGTCCCATCCTGAAAGAGAAGGCAGCTCCGAAATTCATATTTGAGACGACAAACCAGGCACCGGTAAAAAGTACGAGCAGACTGATAGCAGGAGCAATTCTCAAGGCCCAGGCAGAATTTGCTACCTTTAATAAACTCATTGAGAGTATACCCGCGATAGAAGCAACCAGACCAATGCTAATGATAACCACCGGCAAAAGGATAGCATCGGCAACATTTCCCGTCAGAGTGGATCCGATAAACATCGTGGCGATCACAGAGCCGCAATAAGATTCAAAAATCTGCCCCCATGCCGGCAGTGTCTCCCACATTGTCTCCCACATTATCGGCAATTGCCGCCGGATTCTTCGGATCGTCTTCAGGAATTCCTGCTTCAACCTTGCCAACCAGATCCGCTCCGACATCAGCGGCCTTGGTGTAAATACCACCACCAACCCGGGCGAAAAGAGCAATTGAAGAAGCGTCCATGGCGAAGCCATTCAAAGAATCCAGTTTAGCGATGCCGGAAAGATATATGTACAGTATGGCGATTCCAATCAGTCCCAGAGAGGCGACAGACATGCCCATAACCGATCCACCATAAAAAGCGATAAAAAGGGCCCTGCTCTGCCCTGAGCAGGGCAGCGCTTCAGCAGTCCTGACATTAGCTTTAGTCGCTGCCTTTAAGCCGGTAAAGCCACAAAGCATCGAGGCAAAAGCGCCACAGACGTAACAAACCGCAGTACTGGCGCTCAACCTCCAAAAAAGAAGCCCGGTCACGATAGCCAGAAAGGCGATTAAGATGGTATACTCTTTTCGCAGAAACGTCATGGAACCTGATTCAATGAGTTCAGCAATATTAACTATCTTTGGATTACCAGCAGGCTGCCTTATAATCCACCTGTAAATGTAGATGGCAAAAAGGAAACCACCTACTCCAATCAAAAATGCAAAGTTCATAAAGCTTGTGTTGGTTTCCATAAGGTATTACCTTTTTTAAAAAATTAATAACCTGATTCAATCGCTAAATCCAAAATACGATACAATGAACACGATCAACCAGCAACTCAATAAGATCAGAAACGAATCCGGATTCATCGCCGCGTTGGACCAAAGTGGTGGAAGCACACCTAAAGCTCTGTCCATCTACGGCATCGGCCCTGACGCCTATAACAATGACGATGAAATGTTTGATTTGATTCACGCAATGCGAACCCGAATCATGACCAGTCCTGTATTCAATGGTGATCGTATCATGGGGGCTATACTTTTCGAGAATACAATGGACCGGAAAGTCGAAGGCAAAGGTGCAGCCAATTATCTCTGGGAGGTGAAACGAGTCGTACCTTTTCTCAAGGTTGACAAAGGTCTTGCAGACGAAAGCAACGGCGCGCAGATAATGAAACCAATGCCCGGCTTGGACGAATTGCTACGAAAGGCACAACAAAAGAATATCTTCGGGACCAAAATGCGTTCGGTCATAAAAACTGCAAATGTCAAAGGCGTGAAAGCAGTTGTTTCACAACAGTTCGAAATAGGTCATAAAATCATTGATGCCGGTCTGGTGCCAATCATCGAACCTGAAGTTGATATTAATAGTCCACAGAAAGTAGAAACTGAGGGTTTGCTGAAAAGCGAATTGCTTTCGCACCTCGATCAGCTTGCGGAAGGACAACTGGTCATGCTTAAACTGACTCTGCCGGAACAAGATAATCTTTACCAGCCCTGTATCCAACATCCCAATGTTTTAAAAGTAGTCGCACTTTCCGGTGGTTATTCCAGAGAGGAAGCTAATCGAAGACTCGCCCGGCAAAACGGCATGGTGGCAAGCTTCTCACGTGCCCTGACCGAAGGCTTGAATGCTAAACAGGGCGACGATAAATTCAATCGGATGCTGGATATTTCGATTGAGAGCATTTTCCAGGCATCCCGCACCTAAATTCATTGATACGTGTAGCCTTTTAAAGTTTTCATTGGATTTTACCTGAAAACCTTGATGGTCTGTTCTTTGCGTTTTTGAGGCGGTTCAACTGATGTTGTGAGTTTTCATCGATTTAATATGTGATTGAAGCTTGAAGCCTTATCTGCTTAGAAAAACAGGCTGCCTTCTGGCGCCCCAATGACCAGGTTCGCTGTGAAAATGGCCCGCACACCGGGTGTCACAAAATTTACATGACCCGCTGTTGTCAAGATTCCAGCTATCGAGTTCATACCAATTACGCCCAATGATTCTTTCTCCGCATTCATGGCAATAAGTACTGCCTCCTCTTGAGTCATAAACGTTGCCCGTAAGGGTTTCGCCCTCGTCTCTTCAGAGCTGCTGTGAGTGATGCCCACAGTATCTGCATCCCCACTAGGTGTTGAATATTTGGTCTCAATGATTTTCATCTTGTTCAGTCCTTCTCACCGTGTGTAGGTGATTAATATGACTTCGGCTGACTTCTACTCATGTTGATATGAGCAGTGGATCTACGCAACTCAGGTGATACGCAGGGCGACAAACATAGAAATACACATTTCGTTGTTATCACCGATTGAAGAAATCAGGTTTAGCTCGGAACAAAAGCTTCTATCCAAGATACGTCCCGGCAAAGATGGCTTACTGTCGCGCGAAGGCCAGCGACAAGGAACCTTTCTCCCCGCAGTTTGGAACTCCATCCCCGATCCGGAATCTTTCCTCAAAAAACTGAAACGAAAAGCCGGTTTGCCCGTCGACTACTGGTCGGACACGATAAAAGTATATCGCTATACCACCAAGTGCTGGTAAAAAGGCTTGCGAAGAAAAGTTTTTTGTTGAGCTTGTGAGTCTTATGAGCAATACGGACAAATTTGTAGAAGCTTTAGATAAAATTAAGGGAACGGGTCGCTTTTGCAGCGTTGGATCGGCTCCATTTTTCTTTCCCCGTATTCGAATTGCCGGCGGTGAAGAGTTGGCTTTCCCGCTGGGTCCGATGCAGGTTGATCAGATTACGGCGGCGGCTGAGCGAGCGCCTTATGGACAGGGAGAAGCGACGATTTTTGACGAGTCCGTGCGTAAATCCTGGCAAGTTGATGCGTCGGATTTGGTAATCGAAAGTGAAGCTTGGGCAGAGTTGTTAGGGAAATGGTTGAAGCAAATCGCCATTGATCTTGGAGTGGATGGAGAGATTGATGCGCGACTCTATAAGCTATTGCTCTATGGAGAGGGTGGCCATTTCAAAGCGCATCGTGATACGGAAAAACTGGACGCGATGTTTGGCACTTTAATTGTTGCGCTACCTTCAAAACATTCAGGGGGTACGTTGTGGATTCGACATGCGGGCGAAGAGCAAGCAGTGGATTTTAGCGCGGCGGAACATGCGTATGATTTTCAGTATGTCGCTTTATTTGCCGATTGTGAGCATGAAGTTACTCCGGTAACTGCCGGGTATCGATGTTGCCTGGTATATAATCTGATCTTAAAAAAGGGAGATCCGACGCTTTTGAATAATCTGGTTGCTGAGCAAGCGGCACTGTTACAGCCACATCTGGAGTCAAAGGAATTTCGTAAAGTTAGTGAACCTCGGGTGGCGTTGTTGCAGCATCAATATACCGAGGCCAATTTTTCACTTGCCGGATTGAAAAACGATGACCAATCGAAGGCACGAGCCCTACTTATGGCAGCTGAGGCAGCAGGTTATGTTGCGTATCTGGGCTTGGTAACCCTGCATCAGGAAGGAGAACTTGAAGGGGTGGATTATTATTATAGTAGGCGCCGTAATTATTGGGATGATGATGACGTAGATTATGACGATGGAGAAATGGGTGAAATTTATTCGGAGTCTTTAAGTCTTGGGAATTGGCTGGATGCATATGGCCAGCCGGTTGAGTTAGGCCACTTTGCGCTTCAATCCGAGCAATTGATCACGCATGATGCTATCGATGACGATGATCCTATTGAGAAAGCAGGTGAAGGACCGACGGGTAATGCCGGCTGCACCATGGACTACTGGTACCGACGCGGGGCGGTGATTTTCTGGCCAAAGGCGCAGCATGCGAAAATCATCGCCAGTTCAAATCCGATGGCTGCCTGCAATCAACTTCTTCAACAGGCAAAAGCGCCGGAGGCGGCAGCAGAACCGGATTTTTTGGAACTGGGGATGGCCTTGATCGAGGTTTTTGTCCATCAGGCTGAACCGATCCGCGACTATGAGAATGCACCTGCACAGGCGGTACTGATGCGCGCAATTGGAGAGGCAGCGTCCCTGCCATTACTTCAAACTGTTATGGAGCGATGGGGGCTATGTCATTTTCGAAGCTGTTCAGCAAAGGATTGGTGCTTGTTGTTCGAACGCTTCGAAGCAGATGAATTTCTGCCATTGCTGAATGGATTCGCCGATGGCCCTTTCGACGCGCATCGCACTATCGTGTTTACTATTTTGCAAGGGTTGTTGTCCGGATCTTCCGATGCGTTGGTCAAAGTGGGCGGTCGTTTTGTTGAATGGGCGATTCGCTTTAAACCGAAGGCGGTTGTTAATGAACCTTATTATTATGCCAGAAATGGACCTTCAGCAGCAGATGAAGCGCATTGCTTGCTTGCCGGATCATTTTTGGTGGAAGATACAGCCATGCGCCAATCAATACGAGAGTTTGTTCTGACGGATCGTTCTTTAGAGGCTATACGGCAAACGCTCGTTCCGGCGCTGTTGCAAACGACAGGAGAGCGTTATTATCAGGAGCAGAACTCGCTTTGCCCAGAGGTGGCAGACTGGGTAAGAGTTCAGTTAGAAACTGAGATCACACGCGCGATTTTGCCTTATCCAGATTGGGCACGTCCGAGCGCCGCAAAAGTAGAGAAGCTTTATCCGCAGTTTTCAGCTTTTTTGAAAGATCCGGTCGAAAAAATATACGTTTATCCAGCGAGGCAGTCTATCCGTGAGCAAATGAAGCAGATGATTGAGTCTGAAGGTCTTGATGTGGACTGTGAAACAGTGAAGAAAGGCAGACCCTATAAACTTGTCTGTACGAAAAATAACGCGTCTTATGAACGTGCTCTACGCGTGCGAGCAAAGGACGAGCAACACCTGGAGGCGCTCCGTCAATTATGCACAAGGTTAAGTGGTTAAGGCTTTGTCGTCATCTACTGTATATCGCAAGACAACCAATCATTCCCAGGCTATCCGGTGTGCAAGAATATTGAAAACCATGTGACCAAACACAGTCTGCATCGCAACAGGTTTGGCCCATTTGATAAATACAGCCTTTTGCCCCTGGTTTAGGCCGATACTATGTCTCTCAGGTGGTGCCTGTAGTATCTCTTCACTAACTGAGGATTCAGTGGATGCTGAC
>CAZUYZ010000083.1:0-7387 GCA_964624365.1 uncultured Puniceicoccaceae bacterium | reverse complement strand
CATACCTGGAACTCCGCCTGGCCTCACAGCTTTACGTGTTTATTTACAATGATTCACAGCGTGGTTTGGGATCGGTTTGACCTGAGCGATCTGTTGCGATTCTATGGGATAGCAGGTGGACAGTGGCGAATGTGCAGTCAGCCTGAACAGACTTACTCGCTGGGATTTGCCCCATAATTCTGCCTTACCCAGGGCACCTTGAGTCGGGGCATCCATTTGCAATGTTTCAAGCGAGGCAAGCTTTGAGATATTCCTCATTTAGCCGGAAGCATTTCTAATGGGTGCTCTGATTAAATTTGCAATCGAACTATCTCATTTGAGTTCACCTTGCCTTATTTCCAGTCAGGTTGTTACTTAGGATCAGTCACTTGATTTATAAATTACTCATTTAATTAAAGCAAAGAGAGGCACTACGATGAAATTCAAAACGCAACTGGGACTTGATCCGAAAACTGCTGATTCAACTTACGATTACAAGTCTCTATCAGAGTATGTAAACCTTAAGCTGACTTCCATCAACCAACCGGTCTTCGGCGATCCTTCAGACTCCGATTTTTTTGGACTCAGCAAATCCCTACTTGCGAGTTATCAGGAAAAGTCGCGATTGCTGGCAGACTATCTGCCTCCTTGCGATCAACGCATACAGGACTTCATCACCGACTATTTTTCTGATCTGGATTCGTCCGAAGTTCCAAAACTGCCAAACAACACATTGATTTTAGATCGCCATGGTGTTGCCCGAACGCTTTCGATTCCAGCAAAGGGGGATCACTTTTCCTCAGAGATTATTGACTCCTATCGAATTCATCAAGGCGTTCTCCACAATCCCAAAAGTGATCGCCGCACGACCAAAGGCGTCTTTCATGTAGCTGAAGGCGGTCTGCCTATACCAAACGATAAAAAAGCCGTCCCAATTCTGGCAACAGCACGACTTTTTAGGAAAGCGCTTCAGTCACCTGAAAAACAGATGGTATTGCCGTATTTGGCCAACGAAGAAAGGCAAGCTAAGGCGTGGGTATCTCTACTTCTGCGTCCAGTTGTGTTGCCGGAAGTATCTGGGTTCTGTTCGGAAAAAACCATGGAAGTACGCTTCTTCGCCCCGGGAAATCTGGTTTCCAATCTTGATTTCGTCGAATCCATTTTTGGTAATGGCGGCGACCCGTTCATTGCTGAGAATGATGCAGCGCTCGATCCAGAGCACTGGAGCAGCCATAGTGGTTGCGTAATTCTTGCGCCACACTTAATTAGCACTACCAAGAAGGAGCTGGGCCTGCCTCATGTCTCCGAAGCAACCGAGCGGCAAAAGCGCGATGGAATGTGTTGGGAACACGAAGATGAACTTTATAATGAAGGTCAGGCATTCAAGATCACCTGCCGCAACAAATCCGGCAGAATTGTGACTGCAATTGCCGACAATTACTTTGGATATTGTAAAAAAGAGGTAAAAACACAGATAAGCTTCTCGGCAAACCTTCATGGTCTGGCAGAGGAAGAGCATGCCGGTGGTACGCTTGCATTTGCCAACTATGACCTTGGTGAAGATTTTGATTTATCCCATTACTATCCAGATTCTTCGTACACCTTCGACGATGTTGCTCAAAAGTATGCTAGCTTAATCGGGTTAAAACCTGAAGGTCATGCCGTCGACAAACGATTCAAAGACATCTTTTATGTTCCCGAGGATGCACAGTTTGAACTGAATAGACAACGCGTCTCATGGAAAAAGAATGGCGCCAGACATGAGATTAAGCTGTTGCCAAAAATTACTTACATCTTCCCTTCAGGCTATCGGGTAGAGATGATGAGACCTGCTGAAGGGAGGCGCTGGAGACTCGTGGGCACAACCCCTGAAAGTCAGGTGTGCCACAAACCATGTACTGTCTCTGGTGGCGGAAAATCGGAAATTTCCAAACCGATCACCGATGCGATTATTTCAGGCCCGGTTCTTGTTAGCGATTTTCAGAAAGATTTCGACCTGGCTGAAGAAATCATCAACAAAGAGTTCGGCGATCGCTTTCTCGATCCTGCTCAATGCAAACCTAAAGGCCGCTCAATTTTGAGTACAAAGCGATCGCTCGGATCCGTGGTCAAACTACTGACACCTTCTGCTAACGCATATAAAGAGGAGTACAACGACTGGTTGAGCACGATACCACAGCACGTCATCGATCTAGTTTTGATCATCAAACGTTTTTACAAAGAAGACTGGGGTGGAAGTTGGCGTCAGCGATTTAGCGTCGATTTAATTAATGGTGAGTCGGGCAATATTTTGCGTTATCGGGGACAGCCGCTGCTGACCCAATATCTTCGTGTTGGTTACACGCAGGATGGTTCCTGGCGGACCTTTTCACTTCGCAAAGATTTCATCCCAGCGGCTAAGATTTCTCTTGAAGATGATATTAGCGCATCGGTGGTCGCACCCACTGCAAACATTAAAAGCCTGCCACTGGACTGGAAAAAGCCTTCTGCTAAATTTGTTCAAAACTGTGAGTACCGGTTCTTCCAACGTCCGGACGATGCCATTATCCGCGGCTATGACAAACAGGCCGAAATCGATCTAAGTTCTCCGGGAAGCTTCCTCAGCAATTATGAACCTCTCGATCACGAAAAAGCAGACGAAGAGGTTGAAGATACGATCCGATTTGGGCAGTACACTAAGCCAATGCGTTCCATGGTTCGCGATTTCTACAGTAAGACATCTCCCGACTATTATGCAACCAATGCGTATCCGCGCATTGTCGATGGCAAACCGTCTAAAAACCCACGCTACCTACAAGTGCGACCGGATCTGCGCGACCAACGTTCCGTATACTTGGCGAATATAAGTTCACGCCTTCACCGCAATCAGGAAGTCGATTCTAAAGTACTGCATCCGATTACTGCAGTTTTGCCAGGCCGACGCAATAATCCCGAGGATACAGAAGTCGGCGTAAAGCCACTCTGCGTGAATAATCCGATTCACTACATGGAATTGCCAGAACTCTTCATGGAGTTCATTGCCAGTATCACCGGAAAATCGCCATCAACCACAGGCGCGGGATCTGAAGGCGCATTGACCAAAAAGCCGTTCAATGCTCTTCTACCCATTTACGATTTAAACAACGCTCTGGTTGCCTATCTCATTACAGAAGAGCCCGCTTTTGTGACTGCTGCGGGTTACGTCGGCCCCAATTATCGAGTCGACCATGACATCAGCTTGCTCATACCGGAGATATGGTGCCGTATGCATTCTCATGAAACAGATGCGCAATTTCTTATCGAACATGGTTATCTGGAAAAAGTGAACGATTTCGAACACGAAGGAGAGCTGATTCAAGCAAGCCGCATCGGCTACCGAATCACTTCAAAATTCGTTCGCATTTTCTTTGGCCGTATTTTCAGCCATCCGGAAACCATCTTGAATGAAGAAATGCTAAGGCCGGAACTACAGGATAAGGATGTTTTTGTGACTGGCATGAAAACTATAATTGCCGCACACAAAGAAGCTGCTCTCAACTATTTTGAAGATGGCTCAGTCGAACAAGCTTGCCCTCCGCTCAAAGCCCTGTTGCACATTATGGCACATGGAAACTTCGAAGGCCATAGCCTTGATTCCGACGAAGTACGCAGCCTCTTCACATGTAAACATCTGCTCGAAAGTGAATGGTATCAAGAGCGTCTAAAAAGCCAGCAGGCTCAGGATATTCAATCATGGAAAGCGCATGTAGACTATCTTGAGAGCTTCCTTGAGAAGACGTCTCACTCGGTTGTCGCCGAACGCCTGAATATTCAGTCCAGATTAGAAAGTGCCAAAGAAAAACTTGTACAGGTAAACTCTGAAGAGCACTTAAATAATCTTGTTGGCTCTATCGGTCGGCAATCGATTTAGAGATTGTCGAGCCAGCCAATCTTTAAGTGATACCACACTAATTCTATCAGTTAAAGGATAACTTTTTTTGCCAGGATACAGGACGGTCAGGCAGTCAAGTTGAAGATCTTCCATGGCTATTCTCATAGACGGTGTTAGTGTTGGAGCTCCAGAATATTTAAACTCCAAGCCCGTTTTTTTACCATCTTTCAGCATTAACAAGTCCAGCTCAGCTCCATTGTGTGTAGCCCAGAAATAGGACTCGTCCGGCTGAAAAGCTCTTATTGCTTCTTCAATAGCGTAACCTTCCCATGAAGCACCTAATTTCGGATGGCTTTCAAGGGTCTGCATATCTTTAATACCAAGCAAAGAATGTAAAATTCCACTGTCTCGAAAATATATTTTGGGGCGTTTGACTTGGCGTTTTTTTAGATTGGCATACCATGGTTTTAGGTCGCGCACCATAAAGACTGCCGATAAAATATCCATATAGTTGGCCGCAGTAGTTTGATTCACTCCCAAAGACCTTGCTATTTCAGATGCATTGAAGATTTGACCATGATGGTGTGCTAGCATGGTCCAAAATCGTAAAATTGTTGTTGAAGGAGTTTTTATTCCCAATTGAGGAAGATCTCGTTCAAGAAATGTTTGTACGAATCCCTTTCTCCATTGCCAGCTATCAAAATCATCTTTCGCTAGCAAAGATAGTGGAAACCCACCGCGTATCCAATGTGAATCTTTCTGTTCACCTTCCTCTAGCTCAGTCAGTGATAACGGGTTAAGCTCTAGGTATTCAATTCTTCCAGCAAGAGATTCAGAACTTTGACGAAGCAAATCCGGGCTAGCACTACCGAGCAGCAAAAATGTTGCAGGTTTTTCGGTGCGATCGCAAAGCACACGCAGCAAAGGAAAGAGTTCTGGCTTGCGTTGGATTTCATCAATAACAACTAAACCTCTCAAAGGTTCCAATGCCAACTTAGGATCACTCAGGCGAGCCAGGCTAGATGGGTCTTCCAAATCAAAATAATTAGGTGAATTAACATCCACCAAAGTTCTTGCCAAGGTTGTTTTACCACATTGACGTGGACCAATAAGGCCAACTGAGCGGCTACGGAAAAGTGCCGCTTTTAGTTCTGTATAAATATTTTCACGCTTTAACATCACAAAATATACCCTGAAAATTCCGAATGGAAAACTTAAATTTCATGGTAAATAAGGGAAAATACTGTCAACAGAAGTGCAACAAAAATCTTTTTTTAGTGAAGATAGAAAATTCCCTCTTCTCTTTAAGTAAAAATTTTGACCTTCTCCATTTGGGCTTGGTGTCCAAAATCCTACTCTGAAGATTCAAGGTCTGATTTGTTCAAAGCCGCCTTAAAAAAGTTACGCAATTTCTTCGCATCTTTCACTCCAGGCTCACTTTCTACGCCACTGCTTACATCAATAATGGATGTGGTTGATTCTCGAAGTGCTTCTGATACGTTAAATGCATTTAAGCCACCGGCGAGTATCCATGTGATATCTGGAAACTGATTCTTCAATTCTGCAAAGCGACCAAAATCACCGGTTTCTCCGGTTCCACCGATCTGGTTACGTGAGTAGGTATCCATGAGAATCGTCTTCGCATACTTGAAAAGCCGCTCCGGGAACGAATCTGAAGGCGCTAATCGAGGCGCGAGCCATAGTTGATCGCGGCCAACTATGGTTGAATAATCCGCAAGCAACTGTTCTTCAACAGATGCATTTACATGAATCTGAAAATAATCAAACCCGGCATCTCTGTAACGCCTAAGACCAACCGGATTAGGCTCAACATCAACAACAACACGCTTCCCTTTCGGAACAGAAAGAGATAACTGTGCAGCTCTCTCCAATTCCACAGCTCTCGGAGATTTCGGATAGACAATGAAGCCGATGTAATCAGCTCCCAGAGACAATGCTTGCTCAACATCCACCTCTCGGGTCATTCCACAGACTTTGACACTGACCTCTTTATTCATAACAGACTGTATTGATAAGTTCCTTTTGAAACCTTTGTATCGCCTTTATAAACCGACAACCCATCTTCAGGATAAAACAGGAAAGATATTTGGATCGGCCTAAACATCTTCACGCTGCCCTCAATTTTTTGCTTGGTCGACTGTTGCATGAGAGTATGCAACTCACTCTGCTTGTTCGTCAACCAGAACTGAAGAGCAGCCACCATATCTTCTGACCTACGGAACTCAGAAATATACCGAAGCGACACCCTCTTGGCCGTGTCGTTACGGTTAACACGAACACTACCCTTACCACCTCTTACATCTGTATCGGATTTAGCTGTGCCACCTTTGTGTTTAGTGGGGTGGCCTGTGGGTATTTTTTTAATCCTAGTAACACTCTTGCCCTCAGCATGAACCACCATGCCCTGTGAGTCATCAAGTATTTGCTTGGCATTATTCAGCATTACCCTGAAAGCTTCATCGTCAAATGCTTTACCTGCCATATCGTCTGTCCTTTATTTGAAATCTTATTCTAATAACGATTTTCTTTAAACTTCATAAACTCGGCACTGCCGCTAACAGCTTCTTCGTGTAAGGATGCTGCGGATTTGTATACAGTTCATCGGCTGATGCTCGTTCAACAATCTTACCTTGAGTCATCACCAGTACTTCATCGCTGATATGCTCAACGACTGCCAGATCGTGGGCAATGAATAAATAGGTGAGCCCCAGCTCTTCCTGTAAATCCTGCAGCAAGTTCACGATCTGTGCCTGAACGGAGACATCCAGCGCGCTAACAGGTTCGTCGCAGATAATAAACTCCGGTTCAACTGCAAGCGCTCTTGCGATACCAATACGCTGGCGTTGCCCGCCACTGAACTGATGCGGATAGCGGCCCATAACATCCGCATCCAATCCAACTTTTTCCAATAGCTCGGCTACGCGCTCAACTTTCTGCTCCTTGCTCCATTCCTTGAAATGGATGTCCAATGGCTCGGCAATAATACTGTAGATAGTCATTCGGGGATTCAATGATCCAAAAGGGTCCTGAAAAATCACCTGTATTTTTTTTCTAAATGGAAGAAAACTGAAGTTGGAAAGATTATCCAACCGCTGACCATCATACGTTACAGTACCTTCTGTGATCGGCGCCAGACGTGCGATCGCGCGACCAGTTGTCGTTTTACCGCTACCGCTTTCCCCAACCAAACCGACTGTTTTACCTCTCGGCACATCAAACGAAACGCCATCGACCGCTTTCACGTAACTGCGCGTGCGCTGCAGAATGCCGCCCTTTATTGGAAAGTGTACTTTCAAATCGCGGACCGAAAGTAGAACATTCCTCTCGTATCCTAATTCGTGCTGATTTGTGTTCATTGGGCTCTCGTGGTTATGTCGCCTTCGGCTCGGTAGTGGTTTCGTTTACAGTTTATGGGGTGTTTGCCATCGTCTGGTCGATTGTCGTCAGACGACGCTGCTTTGCCCCCAGTTTTGGAATACAGGCAATCAGAGCTTTCGTGTAGGGATGCTGAGGATTGTTCAGAATAACTTCGACAGC
>CAZUYZ010000082.1:0-2731 GCA_964624365.1 uncultured Puniceicoccaceae bacterium | reverse complement strand
AACCTTTCTAGATTTGGTATGTTTATAGCGGCAGTTGTAGCCGCCTCACTCTGTCGAGGCGTTGTGTGGTCAGATTAAAATTCTATAAAATCCGTCTCGACAAATGATTCTAGGTTAAGAAGCCTTCAAAGTTTATATTTAATAAGTTAACCATCATGGAAAAAGATCTATCAGCTATTGTAGACGACGTGCAGGTGAGAGCTCCAAAGCTTCAAACCCGTGCTGAGTTTGAAGCCTACAAAGCGACCATTTCCGGGCCGAATGGTTCGCTGACTCAAGTGATGAAGCGGATGGGCGGTGTTCCCAAAGAGGAAAAGCCAGCCATGGGAAAGCTGATCAATGAGGCGAAGACAGCGGTCAACAAAGCTTTTGATGCGGTTATTCAACGACTGGAAGCTGCAGAACTTGCGGCTAAACTGGGTCCGGCAATCGATCCAACCCTACCCGCAATCGATACGGATCGTGGAACGCTGCATCCGATTTCGCAAGTGCGTCGTGAAATTGTCTCTCTTTTCAGGCGTATTGGCTTTTCCATTGCCGAGGCTACCGAGATCGAGACTGAATACCACTGCTTTGATGCACTGAACATTCCGGAAGATCATCCGGCGCGTGATATGCAGGATTCTTATTACATGCCATCCGACTTAAGGGTTGGTAACGTTGGCAAGCATACCGATGAGAGTTATTTACTGCGAACACACACGTCGACCGTACAAATTCGAACGATGCTCAAGGAAAAGCCACCGATACGCATCGTTGCTCCGGGGAAATGCTTTCGTCGCGATACACCCGATGCAACGCACAGCGCTAATTTTCATCAGATTGAAGGGCTTTATGTAGACAAAGATGTGACGCTTCTCGATCTCAAGGCGACACTGGACCATTTCGTCAAAACCTTGTTTGGACCAAAAGCAAAAACGCGTTTACGCCCGAGCTTTTTCCCGTTTACAGAACCTAGCTTTGAGATGGACTTTTATTCGCCAGATTTAGGCAAGCTCAGTAACAAATGGCTCGAAATTATGGGCTGTGGCATGGTCGATCCGGAAGTGTTCAAGGCCGTCAATATTGACCCGGCAGAATACACAGGTTTTGCCTTTGGCATGGGTATTGAGCGCATCGCGATGATCCTACAAAGCGTCGATGATATTCGCTACTACTATCAGAACGACGTTCGTTTCCTAAGGCAATTTGCTTGAGCATTTATTTATCCACAGATTACAAAGATGTCCACAGATTCGCAAAGTAATCTTGAAACCTATGCTATCATCGGCACAGCTATGGCAGTCCATCGCGAACTGGGATATGGTTTTCTAGAATCCGTCTATCAGGCTGCACTGCAAGCAGAGCTGAAACTTCGAAAGATTCCCTTTGTCAAAGAAGTCGAACTGCCTATTTTTTATCGCAAGGCCCGCTTGCCAGTCTCTTTTCGTGCTGATCTTATTTGCTATGATAGTATCATTGTTGAATTGAAAGCTCTTTCAGCAACTAGTGGAAAAGAGGAAGCACAAGTCATTAATTATCTTAAGGCTACAGAATATGAACGTTCTTTATTAATCAATTTTGGAACTTCATCTCTCGATTATAAACGACTTATTTTCTCAAGCTAATCCTTACGAAAAAAATCTGTGCAAATCTGCGTAATCTGCGGATCAAAAAATCTTTCCAAAAATGAAAATTTCCTACAACTGGCTCAAAAACTACATTGACCTCGATGAAACCGAACACGCGCCCGACGTGCTTGCTGAAGCGTTGCCGTTTCTTGGTTTCGAAATTGAAGAACAGCTACAGCTCGGCCCACCTCTACTGGATCATGTCGTAGTTGGCGAAGTGCTTGAATTTGGGCAGCATCCGGATGCAGATCGTCTGCGTTGTTGCAAAATTCGCGTCGATCCATCGAAGGACGTTCCGCTGGACATCGTCTGCGGCGCTAAAAACTTCACTGCAGGTGATCGTGTTGCAGTAGCTTTGCCAGGCGCTGTCTTGCCAGGTGATTTTAAAATCAAGAAATCCAAACTCCGTGGTCAGCCTTCTGAAGGGATGATGTGCTCGGCAAAAGAGCTTAAGATCGGCGAAGATCATGAAGGTATCATGATTCTCGACAAAACGGTTCCATTGGGAACGCCTATCAACAACGTGTTTACCGACGGTGACACGGTTTTTGATCTCGAAGTGACGCCCAATCGCGCCGATGCGCTGAGTCACATCGGTATCGCTCGCGAGTTGGCGGCTCGCTTTGGCCTGACGGTGAAGCATCCGGAAACTAAAATCGCTATTGGCAAAGCGACCGACGGTACTTCTTCATTGCTGGAAAGTGTAACGATTGAAACACCCGAGACTTGCCCGCACTACACCGCTACCTGCATCAAAGGCGTCAACGTTGGCCCTAGTCCAAAATGGCTCAAGCAGGCAATTGAAGCGATCGGGTTGCGCTCCATTAACAACGTTGTCGACGTCACGAACTACGTGCTTCATGAAACCGGACAGCCGTTGCATGCATTTGATGCAGCTAAAATTCGCGGCGGCAAACTGCACGTGCGAAATGCGAAAGAAGGCGAGCTAATCATTACCTTGGATGAGAAAGAACGCACGCTTTCCGCTAACATGACGGTCATTGCCGATGCAAAGCGTCCATTGGTAGTTGCCGGTATCATGGGATCGCAGGATGCAGAAGTCGACAATGCTACGGTAGATGTGGTTCTCGAAGCTGCTTACTTTAATCCCAGCTCAGTTC
>CAZUYZ010000081.1:0-15753 GCA_964624365.1 uncultured Puniceicoccaceae bacterium | reverse complement strand
CCTCAACTTTGTTTTCGGGTTAACCGATGCAGGTGACTTCTACGTAGAAGATCCAAGTATTGAAGGCAGTATTTCCGTGGATCATAATGGTCCTCTTGATTTGAGCCTGAATCTTGGACCGGTCGGTATCGGTATTGATGGCGGAATCATTCGTTTCGATGCAGCAATGAGTGTTGGCGCAACGGGACGTTTAACGATCGATTCATTTACCAATAGCACGCTCGATATCGAGATCGGCGCCCCGACCTTCGCCGCGGACAGCAGTTATGAGGTGGACTTACCCATTGTGCTCCTGGGAAGTCTGGCAGACTTGCAGGATGGACCGGTACGCATCAGCACCTCTTTTAATACGGTTGAAAATCCTTTCCCTTACGCGGCTTCACTTTCAATTTTCGACTTCCTTGGCAGTGTTATTGGTAGTTTTAAAATCGAGAATCTCGGTGGACTCTTTAACCTCAAAAACCTGTCCCTGGGAGGGATTTTGGACGGGGTCCTTGACACAGTCAGCGATCTTGTTGATGCAGATGGCATTGTCCGTGAGAAGCTTCCGGTTATTGACCAAAGCATTGCCGAACTAATCGGGGGTGGAACGGATGCCTTTGCTGCGATTTCGACCGCAGTTGGCCAGATACGTTCGTCCCTGACAAATCTCCAGCATCTGTCGGTTGATCTGAACTTTTTATTGAACGATTCACTTAAATTGGGTCTGGATCTGGGTGGCACCAAGAGCGAAGTCAAGAGCGCTTTGGAAGATCTGGCAGCCTTATCACCCGACCTGGATGGCAGTTCGAGCGACGATGATTTAGCCGTAGCGATTGCGCTGCAAACACAAGCCACTGCCTTTAGCAATTTGCAGACAAATCGCGATGTGGCTCGGGCAAATGATTCACTGGCGGCCATTGGACTCGATAGCAGTGCAACGGATGCGGAGATTGCTAATGCTTTGGTCGATGCAAACCAGCTTGCAGGGCTTATTGCAGATCGCGACCTGCTCGGGAACGAGCTTGCTCTGATCAATGCAATGCTGCGCCTTGACATACTTGGCATCGCGTATGACGCCATTGATACAGATATTGAGATTGCATTGGATCGCTCACTGGAGATTCTGCTGGCCAAGAATTATCGGGATCTTCTCAGCCTACCGGATTCGGGCACAAATGAGTTGGAGCGTCTCGTAGCCGGTAGTTATCTGGAGGCAAGAGGCCTTTCAAAGACGTCCAGTGATGCTGATATTTTAACGGCGCTTGATAATACAGCGGAAGTTGCGCAGGCCAAAGCCGATCGGGATACCATTCAGTCAGCGCTTATCGAATTGCTGGATGCGGCAGCGCGTCTGGCAGTCTTTGAGCTGAACGGACTTTCCGATGATGATGCAATTGCCTTGGCGATCGTGAATCCTGTGCTGTTCCAGAATAAGCGAAATGATCGGGATCTGGTTGCTAACAGTGGCATCGTGCTGGCGGATGCAGTCGCGCTTTTGTCGGGTACGGGTACAGGCTTGTCGGGGAACTCTACAGATGGTGAAATCGCGCTGGCGATCGTCGATACTGCGATCCTTGAGGCGCGTAAAATTGATCGAGACCGACTTGCTCTATTTGAAAACAATCGGCTACTTTCATTTTCTCTCGATGGCTCGCGTTTCTCTGTGGATATCCAGTTGGAGAAGCGCTTAGCTACCACGCTGCCCATCCAATTGGATTTACAGGATTTGCTGACATCTTCCAATGCGCCTCAGGCGATCAAGGATTTATTCGGTGATGGTGGACTGCTGGAAGCCAATGTGACTGCGGACGGGGCACTTGATGTGAGCGCTTCAGGTCGTATTGATGCTGGGTTTAGTTTTGACTTCAGCAATCCACTCTCGCCGCAGTTTGGAATCCACGACACGACGGGCATTGCAATTGAGCTAGGTGTGAAAAACTCTACACCCTTGAATTTTACCGCGTCGATTAACGTCTTAAATATAGGTGATGTAACGCTCGCGATCAAAGATGCTTCAGTAGATCTATCTGTAGTAGCGCGACTGGGGCTTGCCGATGATAGTAACGGTGATAATCAATACGCTCTCAGTGAACTATCCTCAGCTTTGGAATTCACTGTAGAGGGTGATCTGGCCCTGGACTTACCGCTCTACTTTCCAACAGACACCTTTCCACTGGGATCTACGGCTGACTTAAATGGAGATGGATTTGCAGATAATGTACTCCATGTCGCTGCCGGCGCAGATCTGAACGGCTTGAAAGATTTTACAATCGTCACGCCGAATCTGGCCTCTGCATTCGATTTGTATGCGATTCTCAATGATCCTACAGCGATTATCAATGGCATCGATAACATCTTCAAAGGGTTTAAGACTTCTCTGGAGAGCCGCTTCCTCAATCTCAACTTGCCGCTGCTATCCGATAATTTCCAAAATGCGGCTAATTTTATCGAAAGTCTGCGAGTTAAAGTGGTCGAGCAAGGTCTCAGACAACAGCTAGTATCGGGAGCATCAACAGTCGATGTTATCCGCAACGTTCTTTACAATAACTTGCAGTCATTTCTCTTTATTGAACGCTACGATGATACAACCGGCGAGTTCGTTTACGATCCGGTGCAAAGCGCTGATGATATTCAAATCATTGCCGAGCCCGGTAATGTACAGTTTAATGTGATTCTGCGTGGAAACGTTTTTGATATAGATGTACCAATCGATTTTGAAACGTCAGCACCCGGACTGGATTTCGATATCCAATCGGACATTGATCTGAAACTCGATTACCTCTTCGCCTTTGGTTTTGGTTTTAACCAGACCGATGGCCTATATCTGGATACGTCCGGGGCGACTGCAACGGGTGAAGAACTGATACTCGATTTCCAAGCGACGATTGGCGGAACGGATATTAGCGCAGATCTGGCGTTCTTGCAGGTCACCTTGAACGATGTGCCGACCAATGCAGTGAACAGCGCAGGTGTACTGCGTGATGATGGTCTGTCGAGTGGACTTTACGGGCACTTCGGAGTGAATCTAACGGGCGGCACTGATGGGCGCTTGCCAGTGACTTCATTGGTGAGTGGTCTTGGCCTGGAAGTTGGTCTCAGGGCAGATCTTGATCTGGATTTTGATCTGAATGTCACTATTCCTGTAAACAATGATGTAACTTTGTCGGAGTTCGATACGGTATTTCACTACAATCAGTCGCTTAACGTGGCCATTGGTGGTTCGGGAACAACGAGTTTCGGCACACCGGAAATCACCTTTGATGGGATTCTCTATGATCAAACACAATCAACCGACTCAGCTACAAACATCAGGACGACGACCACCCGCCTGGGTATTCCTGACATGGATGCATTCATGGGTGTCGGCCCGGTTGAAATAGAAGATTCGCAAAATGCGGGTCAGTTTATTCCAAATCCAGATGCGACAGGTGTGCTGGTCGAAGATGCCAGCCTTGGACTGGTGATTCTTAGTACCGCAGATGTTACCAATCCCTCTGCGCCACAGTCTACAGGTATAACCTTTGCACTGGATGCTTCCGGTACGGCTTCACTGGTAGGCGTTCCAGGCTTGACTCTGGGAGGTTCGCTGGGATTCCAGTTTAACAATACTGGAATCGCAATTGATGAGACGATTAATGTGCCCAATCCGGCATTTGATTCGAGCCAGACGGAAGATCCTGTAACCAATCCCGCAAATTTCCCTGTAACGGTTGATTTTGACAGCGACCTCGTGGCGATCAATGGAACGGCCGCTATGGCGATCACTGATCCAACCACGGGCAATGAGTTTGCCAGCCTTACCGGCGCGCTTAGCTTTACTCAGACAGAAGTGACGGATCCAAACACGAGTGCCGTAACTACAAAGATCCTGATGGGCGCTGCCGGTGTCGAAGCATTTATCGGTTCGGGTCCTTATAAGGTACCGGATCCTAACGATTCTACACAGCAAATAGTCAACTCTGCCGCGCTTGGCTTTACCGTGACCGATGCCTCCATGGGTCTGGCTATTTATAAGACGGGTACAACAACGACACATGCACTCAAAGCAGATGGCACGGTTGCTTTAGTAGGTGTCGGTGGACTTACGGCTACCGGTAGTGCAGGGTTGCAGAGCAACACTGCAGGAGCGTTTACTGCGGCCGAGGATATTGTCGTCACCACCGCTACGGGAACGGAGACCATCACCTTCGACCCCGTGGACTACAATTCGAATTTCCTCAAAATAGGTGGTAATTTCAAGCTTTCGGTACCAGATCTATTCACTCTTTCAGGTGATCTCGACGTGACCAGCCGTACGGATTCATCGGGCGCTGATGTGCTGGATATCAATGTCAACAGCAGTCAGTTCTCGATCTTTGATCCATTTGTTGATCCAAACGAAGCGACGGAGATTGTGCGGCTTGGAGGAAGCGGCGCGTTTACACTCGGTAGCACGAATGGGTTCAAGAATGAGTCGTTTAATGTGACGACGGCAGAATTCCATCCTGAAGAGCAAACGAGTGAGTCCGGGTCTTCAAGTTCTGATTCAAACACCACATCCAATTCAACCACCACATCCGATCCAGCTACAACGTCCGGTTCAACTACGACACAAAGCTCAACGGGCCTACCACCACCAGTGGATCTGGGGCCATTCGCTTTGCAAAGTCCAACTATCTCCGTTAAAGATTTTGATTTTTCACTGACGAATCAATCACTGACTGCGGCGATTAATATTGGCGCCAGCGTTGCAAGTATGACTCTTGGTCCGGTCTCCGGCACAATGACAGGAGCTAGCGGAACATTCGAGATTTCAGCAACACTTGATCCCAGCAGCCAAATTGGTTTCACAATCGCGCCCGGAGGACGTTTTGAGTTCGGCTTCACCAGTCTATCACTTGGAGTATCTCCCTGGTTTAATACTTCCTTCGGTGGTTATGTAGCCTTCGATGCGGATGCGCTCGAACTCGAGATCGGCGTTAGCAATGCAACGGTTGATGTGAAGGCCGGGAGCGCCGGAGTAACTCTTAGAAATGGTGGGGGAGCCTTCTTTATTTCTCAGGCAGGCGTGGCCGGTAACGTAACTGTCGGAAGTATTGAACTCACAGGAATCTCAGGATTAACGGCCAGCGCGTCCAATCTAACTTTTGACATTAATACAACCGGTGGGGCAATCAATAAGACGATAAACACAAGCCCGACAACAACACAGGAACTCGATTTTGCCAACGATCTGGTTCGGGTTAGTGGAGCGGCCTCTCTGGATATTGGCGGCTTTGTTCGCTTGTCAGGCAGCTATGGATTTGAGTTCAACGAGACCCAGACCCAGGATCAGAACCAGACGGTGATTTCCCGGAAGTTCCTGATTGGGGCGACTGGCGTCGAGGCCTTTATGGGCAAGGGCACTTCAGGTGTTGAATTTACGAATGGTACTTTGGGTCTGGCAATTTACGACAATGGTACGTTTGCCGTGAAGGGATCAGGGACCGGTGGATTGGTAGGCATTAATGGCCTGACACTTACAGGTGGTTTAGGTGTTGAGTTCAATAATACCGGTAGGTCGGTCACTGAAACGATTGCCACTTCGTCAACGCAGTCAGTTTCGCTAAACTTTACACAAGGGGTTAGCGTAGTTCGTATCACTGGATCTGTAAATGTCAGTATTTCCGGATTCACTACGTTGACCGGTAGTTTCAGCTTTACCAAGACAGATCAGACCGTAGGTACTGTTACTGACACTGAAATCGCTGTCGCAGCTACCGGCGTGAATGCATTTTTGGGCACGGGTGAAGGAACGGCTAGTGAACTGGGCGTGAAGGTCATCAACGCAAATCTTGGGATGCTGCTGTTCACGAGTTTTGATTCCTCGACGGGTGTTCAATCGCCATTCACTTATGCCCTGTCGGCATCCGGAACGGTGGCATTGGTTGGGGTCGATGGCGTCACAGCCAGCGGCTCGATGGGTGTACAGGTCAACACGACCGGCATCGCCCTGAAACAAACGATTGAAAGTGGCAACGGCACGGTTACACTTGATTACACTGAGACTGGCACGGATACTGGCACTGCAAATCTTCTGCGGTTTTATGGTTCGATTGACTTGGTCGTTTCAGGACAGACGCTCCAGGGTAAGTTTGGTTTTGAGAAGAACGGTAGCGATATTGCGGTCAGCGCTGAGATCACAAAGTTCGAGTTGCGGGCCGGTAGTGGAGCTACTGCGAAGCGTGTATTGGAATTGAAGGGTTCCGGCGCTTTCCTTTTTGCTGCCGATGGCATTGCCACTCAAATGACATTGACCTTGGTTCAGGGGCCGGACATTCCAGACCTGACTTTGTCGGGCAGCGCGACGCTGAAGATTAACACGATCCCTTCCGATGTCACTACAATTGCTGGTGTAACGGTGGATTTGCCGGCAGGGACTAACGGAGATTACCTCTTCGTGTCTGTAACCGGTAATCTTGGTATACTGAATCAGACGATAGCCGGGACCTTTAGTTTTGAAAAGAATGGCGACAATATTGGCGTCAGCGCTACAATCACTAAAATGGAGTTTAAAACCGGTAATAAGAGAATTCTCGATCTCAGCGGTTCCGGTGCGTTCTTAATTACGCCTGAAGGGATTGCAGCCCAGGTGACCTTAACGATTAATCAGGGACCATCGATTGCGGATCTCAGTTTCTCGGGGTCAGCTACATTCCGTGTTAACACGACCGGAACCTCAGTGACATCGATAGCAGGCGCTCCCGTACAACTGTCAGTGGCGTCGGGCGATGATTTGCTCACCGTCTTTGTCGACTCGGTCGATATTTCAATTGGAAATTACATTACCTTTGCCGCTGATGACGTTACGCTCGATTTCCTTGCACAGAACAGTGAGCCTTTGATTACATTTGCCGGCGATGCATCGGCTGGTACGGGTGCATTGAGTGTAGAATTTGGTTCTGGTATTTCGGTCTTTAACGGTTGGGGTGGCTCGGCCGGTAATTTTGCGATAGGCGCCGACCTGAGCTTCCAAATACTTCCCGGATTTTTTGCATCAATAACGATTGGAAATAGTGGACAGACCTTCAGCCTTCCAGCGTTTCTTCCCGTGCAAATCAATAAGGTAGGCATTGAGTTTGGCAGTACTGCGGTGGTGAACGGAGTGCTGGTGAATCCCGCAGACTTTTTGCTGACGGTATCCGGTGGTCTCAAGCCCATTGGCAGTGTCTTCCCTATTGTTGGCGGCTTTAGTAATCTTAAAATTGATGTGAACAAGCTGGTAGCCGGTGAGTTCCCCATCGTTGGTCTGGACGGTTTTGAAATCGGAGTGGATGATCTTAAGCTGGGGCCAGTGAAAATATCCGGCGTGCTCTCTCTGGGCATTGTGACTGTGGATACGGATCCGGATCCGACAGTTGTGGCGAACCAATCCGCATTTTATGGCCTGATAACTGGTAAATTCTTCTACAGCGGTATTGGCGGTGGTATTACACTGGCAATCAGTGATCAGGGGCCGCTGGTGGCAACTCTATCGGCGGGTGGTCTGGTCGAGCCGACAACGGGCTTTGTCTTTGGTTTTGAGGATGGTGGATTCTCATTTGGTGGTGCGCCGTGGCCCTCTGTCAATGATCCGATTGAGATTTTACAGAATCCTCTGACGACCAATGCGCTAAGTGTTGATCAGGATGAGATCATTAGTCGCATAGAATATGCACTGTATAATAATCAACCGACCTGGTCGCGTGGATTTACCTTCGGTGCTACTGCCACGGTAACTAACCTTTACGTTCAGGGTATGGTTTCAGGTAATTTGACTCTGGCAGCAAATATTGGTCTTCAAGGTGATAGTCCGGGATTGAAGTTGCTCGCCTATGGGGCTATTGATGTTTTGGGCATGCCCATGGGCGACACCGGTTTGCTGCTCGATTTTTCAAATCCACTAAGCCCACAGATTGACATGGCTTTTGCCTTGCCGGCGCCGAGCAATCCGCTCAGCTTCCTCTTTCCTTCGAAAACTGAACTGACTGCCAGCCTCGATACCACCGGTATCATTGAGATGCCGATCGTCGGTCTGGCCACGTTTGCCGAAAAACTGATACAGGGTGGACTGGGAACTGCCCAGACAGTTGTCTCGAATTTGATTAACGAAATTGCTCAGGAGTTGGAGGCGGATCATTCGCAGCCACTGGCGCAGTTGATTCTGGATGTCAATGGTGATGGAATGGTGTCCGGTACCGAAGACGGAGTGGTGATTGATTCGACGTTCTTCCTTGATCAGATCCTCTTCAGTCCAAATGCCTCAGATCCGACGGATACAGGCATATTGCCTACTACCTTTGCCGGTATTGCAGGGTTTGACGCAAATAAGTTGAATCGGGCAGTCAGCCTGGTTCAACAACTGATGCCGAAACTGGCAGACTTTTCACGTCCTTCCTTTGATCCGGCGCCTATTATTTCTGCAATGGGCCCCGTCATTACCGATGCGGTTGTTTCCGGTCTTTCTGCAGGATGGGATGCATTCCAACCGGAATTGCGGGTGAGCGGTCTGATTCAGCCGGTTATTTTTGGAATACCATTTGGCGCTCCCACAGCGGACGTTGAACTGGTGATCAATAAAGATTCCGTGAGCTTTTCTTTCAACGGTAGCATTAAGAGGCTCTTTACTCAGATCCTTGGAGGGGGCGGTAATTCGCCAATGGGCGTGCTTCTGAACCTTGGAGTAATGCCTGGGTTTGAGGATGTTACTGAATTTGGATTCACTCTGGACCTGCCGGATGAGGTGCTTGAAACGCTCATTACCGGACTGGTGCCAAGTGCTAGTGCCAGCAGCTCTATTTCTAATTTACCTGAATTACTGATTGATGCAATCAATCCATTTGGGAAGTGGGAAATCCTCTTTCAGTCGACCATGACTTACTTTGGCTTCAAACTGGGAACGGTCAGCGGTATTGTCTTTCCGAATCAGCTTGATGACAGTGGAAACTTTTCGCCATCGGGCATCTTTAAAGACAAAGTCTTCCTTCTGGACGGTGATCCTGCAGTCTTGACGGATGGTAATCCCAATACCTCCCTGGACGATATGCCGAACGCAGATCGACTTACATACCTGGAAAGTCAGACTAATTTGATTCCGGTAAATACGGCCACTCAATATGAGAACATGATGCGCTATGGTGGCTTCCTGCTTACCGGTCAGCTCTTTTTGCCGGACATCATTATTGATCCGGTGTCGGTTATTACCACAAAGCCACTGGCAGCAGTTGCGACTATTTCACAAATGGGAGCCGCAGGATTTGCCATCGATCTGACTGCCAAGAAGAAAGGTATTGGATTAGACAATGTATCCATTCTGTTTAAAGAAGGTGGCCCGGGCGCTGCGGTAGACGCCGAACTCGACGATGCAGATCCATTAGCCAAGACATTGACCATTACAGTAGAGGAGGGCGTGACCACTGCTGCGGACGTCGTGCAGGCCATTAACACAGAAGGCTCTTTCACTGCTACTTTAACTAGTGGAACGGATACTAATTTACTGGATCTGGACTTACTTCCGGATGATGACCGATTGACAACGGCCGACAATTTAAATACTTCGGGTGGGCGTAAAGGAATTGACTGGACCTTGCCGAATGTCGATTTCTCTAATATATCCACTGTCCTAAATTCAGTAACGGAGGTAAAAGATTATGTTGATCAGATTATTGATGGCTTAACCAGCCAGAGTGAATGGGCCAAGATCCAGGCATATTTTCCATTGCCATCAGCGCTCTACGATCCGCTTGATTACTTGAATCTTAATGGTGATGGGGTGAATGCAATTGATGAACAGATCGATTTTGCCTCACTGAGTCAGACTGCTATCGACGACATAATTGAAGACTTGTCGACCTTCTTCCTGGAAGGCTATGCACGGCCTCGGTTATTTGGGGTTGATCTAGGTGAGTCGACCATCGAGGGAACCTTAAACGGATTGCGTATCGACACCGAGATTCCCTGGCTGGTCGGTCTGGAGGCATCCTTTGAAGCGGGTACCAAGAGCGTTCCTGCCAATGACTTGCTGTATGATCTTGTCACTTCGCCATTGATATCCAGTGTTCTCAGTAGCACCAATATTTCTTCCGATGCTAAGGCAACCTTTGCCTTCCTTAATGACAGCCAATTCCTCGCGAACACTGGCCTTGACGCTAATCTTACCTACCCGGTTGCAGCAGTTGAGAGTATGCTATCAACCAGTAATCTATCTACTTGGCTGGTTGATAATTTCCAACTACCAGCGGCTGTGTTTACACCGTTTACCTCAGGTCAACAAGGTGTCGATGTATTCTTTGGGGCCTATTCACCTGGTTACGGTGATGCCAGTGATACTGGTGTGAAACGCAATGGCGGCTTCCGCCTGGATGCTGATATGAATATCGCCGGTCTGGTTGATAATGCTAACTTCGAATTTGAGTTTGAGCCGTTTAGCATTCTGGGCAACACCGATCCGGCAACCTTTGCTCTACCAAACTTCCGTGCGCATGCAGATGTGCCGCAGTTAACCATTCCTGGCCTTGGATTTGATGCCAATTTGCTCAACTTGAGTGACTTTAATTTTGATCTTACCAAAGATTCGACTGGACTGTCATTGGATATCGATGGTGATATTGCAGTGCTGGGTAGCGGTTTTTCTGTGGATGGTCAGCTAGATGTAAGCTCGGCAGGGATTTATGGTGATTTGCTGCTAACAACGGATAGTAGTGGGCCAATCACCATCGGTGATGCCAATAACGGGTTTACACTGGATGGCGCTCTGAGCCTCGAGATCAACACGACCAGCCAGACACAACTTGGTATCGCTCCCGGGACTGCTCAGATAGTTGTTGAAAATGGCGTCTTGCAGCTAAAGGCAGGTGGTAATAATGCCTTTAGACTCGACGGTGATTTCAGCTTGTCAGTGGGCTCCAGTGGCTCACTGGATGTGAGCATTGATGCCACTGCTGATCTCGGTCCTCTGGGTACTCTGGAAGCCAATGGCAATTTGAGCGTTTCCAGCGCCGGAATTGTTGGCGGCCTGTACTTGGGTGGTGGCATAAGTCCACAGAGTCAGACGAGGATTCTGAACGGCGCGAGTCTGAGCGGCGCATTCCTGCTGGAAATTAACACGACGGGTGTAGCTCAAACGATATCAAGCTACACAGTAAATACGACGACAGGTGCAATTTCCGGGCCGCAGTCGATTAGCCTGGCGGCTAATACGGTCCGCTTAGTGGTTGGCGGAACGTTGAGCTTTACGAGTAGTTTCTCACTGAAGGGTCAGTTAACGTTCACTGTGAGTGGCAGTAATCTGAGCTTGTCGTTTGATGCGTCGCTTACGATTCCGGTGTTTGGACAACTTAGCGTGGCCGGCCAAATCAACGTTAGTTCTGCTGGGTTGTGGGGCACGGTTTCATTGGGAAGCCAAACTTTTGATGGTGTCGGATTTGAATTGACGGGTACCACTACATTCCAGATCAACACGACGAGTACTAATCAGTCAGGCATTGCTCCAGGGGTGAAGATATCCCTGACGAATGGCCACTTATACATCGGTGCAATTGATCTGAGCGGTTCCTTCACATTGCAGGTAAGTAGCTCTGACCTGAGCGCTAGCCTCAACGCGCAGCTTGTTCTTGCAGGGCTTCCCACATTTAGTGTAGTTGGCGGTGTTACAATCAGTAGTAGTGGTATTGCGGCGATTCTTAGCCTCCAAATTCAAAACGCATCAATTGCTGCATTCTCTTTTTCCGGATCCTATAAGTTGCATGTCAACACAACCGGTGTCCAACAGACTATTGGTGGCACGATACTATCTGCTGGACCGGCCGGCAATCCAATAGCGCAGCCTTATGCAGCGGTTTTTGCCGAAGGAACCATCACTGTCGGTTCCTTCAAGCTGGCCTCTGGAAAATTTACCTTTATTGCAACCGGTAGTGGGATCCAGATGCATGCGTCTTTCAGTCTTTCGCTAAAAGCAGGCTCGACAACATTTCTTGATTTTACCGGTAGTGGAGTGCTTAATATCTACTCGAATGGTCTGGCCGGGGGTCTTAGCCTGACCTTAAAAACCAATAATTTGAGTACGTTTGGTCTGGAGCTAACAAAGAGTAATTTCCAGCTCGAAATCAACACGACCAATTCTAATCAAACTATTAGCGGATTCACTGTCAGCTCCGAGAGCGGAGCAGTTAGTAGTACGACCCAATTTACTATAGCAAAGAATACATTGCGCGTGGTCATTGGCGGTAGCCTTAAACTTGCGAATGCGCTGGAAGTTCGTGGACGACTGGACCTGACAATTAGTAATGGGCAGCTGTCGCTTGCTTTGGATACGACATTAAATCTCTTCAATATCAATTTTGCTGTACGTGGTAGCGCTGCGATACTTGCAGCAGACCAATATGGTTCGGGTGGTGTTGTACTGGATGTATTGCTGTCACTGGGAGGTAGTAATTCCGCGAGCTTTAATGCCGGTGGTTTCCAGGTCAGCGGGACCTTGCGATTTGAGGTCAATACCACATCGGCCAATCGTACCGTGGCCGGTACGAATCCGGCTAAAACAATTAACAAAAACACCGCGCGTGTGTTGATAGAAAATGCGAAGGCAACCTTTCTAGGGTTTACTACCAGCGCCGGGACCCTGTCTGCTTCGATCAGCAATGGAGTGACCACACTGAGTATTCAAAACCTGACGGTTAGTTTCTTTGGATTTGGCACTCTAAACTTATCAGGGTCTTTCAGTTCCAATGGAGTGTTTTCGGTAACGGCTTCGAGTTCGATTAGTAGCGTAAATACACTGGATATTTTAGTCCACAAAGTAACAACAACAGCAACCTTTAGCAGTTCGCTTACATTCAGCAATAGCGGATTTTCGGCCAGTGCTTCTGCTTCTGCAAGCTTATCTGTAAGTGGTCCTATTGTTAATCTTTCCAAAACCATCTCAGGAACCGGAAGTATTAGTCTTTCAAGTGGACAATTTAAAGTTAACGGATCGTTTAATCCAGGGTTACCTTGGCCATTGGGAGATGTCAGGATTAATTTCGGATTTACTTTAGGCTCGGCTCCTAGTCAGCCTGTTCCGGCGCCTGCAATCACAAAATTTAATGGGCCTGATTTTGGTTCCGAAGGAAGTCAGTTGAGTTTTGAGTCTGATGCAACAACGACACTTACTAACAAGAACCTTAGCTATAGCTGGTCCGCGATTAGGGCGGGCAGTACTGTGGCCTCCGGCTCGTCAAAAAACTTTAATTTTACGCCGAGCGATGATGGGGTCTACGAAGTTCGGTTGAGTGTAAAAGATGCTGCTAATCGAACATCAACACGAAGCAGGAGCGTTAGTGTTAGCAACGTAGCGCCAGCGATTACCAGCTTTTCGGTTCCGGCTTCAGCAACTTCTGGTGTATCAGTAACTGCGAGCGCATCTGCAAGTGATGCCGCTGGTTCTAATGACACAATATATTACAATTGGTCTGTTTTGAGAAATGGTCGCAGTTTTGCTAATAGTACGGGTAGCGGTGTCAGCTTTACTCCAATTGACGACGCCAACTACCTGGTTCAGCTTGTCGTTTCCGATGAAGATGGCGGTGTGACCACCCGCAGCGCGTCCGTTACGATCGGTAATGCAAAACCGACAATTACATCGTTTAATGTGCCGACTACTGGCCAAGAAGGCTCTACTGTGAATGTGAGTGCGGCGGCATCTAATCCTACGGGTATCGCCGGCATTCCGCAGTACGATTGGACGATATTAAAAGCGGGTAGTCTGTTTTCAACCGGTACAGGAAGCACCTTCAGCTTTGTTCCCAATGATAATGGAATTTACACAGTGAATTTAAAGGCCACTACCACACAGACAGGAGCATCAACGAGTCAGACAAAAACGATCGCAGTGGCTAATCAGAAACCGACGATAACCAGTTCTTCCGGTGATAGCAGTGGTAATGTCGGTCAACCATTCGCTTTCTCTGCAGTTGCGAGTGACCCGGCAAATACATTCGACCCATTGACGTATACATGGAATTTTGGTGATGGTGGAGCAAGTCAGTCTGGAATAAATCTAACCAATGTGACACGAAGCTTCTCCAGCGGCGGTGATTATACAGTTACCTTGACCGTTGCTGACGGAGATGGAGGGCAAGTGGTGGAGACATTCCCAATAACCGTGAAAAATGTTCCACCGTCGATCGATTCTCTTGTTGGGCCTGGGTCTATAGGTGAAGGAGATCCTGCGGCATTCAATGCGACTGTTTCGGCTGTGGGGCTCAACCAATCGTTAACTTATCTGTGGGATTTTGGTGATGGAAGTGCCCAGGTCAGTGGACTCAATCTTTCAAGTACCAATCACTATTATGCTGATAACGGCACTTACACAGCTACTTTAACGATTACTGATAGCATAGGTAATACGGATACTGCGAACACGACGGTGACAGTTAATAATCAGGCGCCTTCATTGGTAGTAGCTGCAAACCAGACGACCCGGGAAGGAAATGTTCTAACGATAACCGATATTGGTTATGTTACTGATAAAGGATTCAAAAATGCTTCCAATCCACAAGGCGCTACGGATGAGACCTTCACTTATATCATTAAATGGGGCGATGGTATAACAGATCAGGGAACTCTGCCTATTGAAAATGTTGGTTCTGCAGGAATACCGACCCAAGGCTCGTTTGATGGCAGCCATGTATATGCGGATGATGGGACATATACGGTTACGGTTACCGTGAATGACGACGATGGAGGTACTGCAACACAAACCTTGCAAGTCACGGTTGCCAATGTGGCGCCGACGGTCGAAGCTGGCGCGAATCAAACAACTTATGAAGGCACTGTTATATCACTCTCAGGTGCGACATTCAACGACCTTGGCACGCTCGATACACACACGGCGACAATTAATTGGGGCGATGGCAACGTAACTACCGGAACTGTGTCTGAAACGCCCTTCGGCCCACCGGGATCTACCTCCGGAGCCAACGGCAGTATCTCCGGCAGTCATGCCTATGCGGATAATGGTGTCTACACCGTGACCGTTACCGTGCTCGATGATGAAAACGTTTCAGGGTCAGATACCTTCACGGTCACCGTAAACAATGTGGCGCCTGATTTTGAACTGGGTGCGAACGAAACCTTGATGCCCCCGGCGCTGGGTGTTTTAAGCCGGACGGGCATTGTTATAACGGATCCAAGTCCGGTAGACACTCTCTCGGGAACAGTTAATTATGGTGATGGTAACGGAGATCAGGTTCTAACCATCAATCAGACAACGCGCGAGTTTGATTTGGGCTATACCTATGCCAAGACGGGTGTTTATACAGTTACGGTCAAGATTTCTGATGATGATCTTGGCACGCTTACGGATACTTTTGAGATGACTGTGATTCGTTCTCAGGCTCAGTTCGCGAGTGCAGGATTTACTGTCAATGAATCAGCCAACGGCGTAATCGAGCTAACTCGCGACAATGCGTCTGTTGTGTCGACTGTAGATGTTATTATTACTGGTGGATCGGCTTTGAGTGATCCAAGTGCAGGAGGTTTTTATGATTACGATGCTACGGCCTATCCGGTTCGTGTGGTCTTTGGAGTTAATGAATTCAATAAGACCGTTACCATTCCAATTATAGACGAGAATCTGGTTGAACTAACAGAGACGATCGACTTTGAGGTCGTTGCAGTAGACAATGTACGGATTGTTAATCAGAATACCACAACACTGACGATTCTGGACAATGATGAGGCTGTTATTGATGTTGCCGGAGCAGCGACTGACGAAGCCGATGTGGCAACGTTTAC
>CAZUYZ010000080.1:0-6722 GCA_964624365.1 uncultured Puniceicoccaceae bacterium | reverse complement strand
TGGCTACACCGCGCCGCTGATTACACGTGCAGATGGCGCGAAGATGGGCAAATCGGTCGATGGCGCGATCTGGCTCAATGAGGACCAGCTGCCCGCTTATGACTTCTGGCAATATTGGCGCAACACCGATGACCGCGATGTGGGCAAGTTTCTGCGCATCTTCACCGATGTTCCACTGGATGAAATTAAGCGGCTGGAAGCATTGGAAGGCGCAGAAATGTTTCTGGGACTTTCTATTGGAAATATTCTTCAGCCTGAAACGCTGCTGAAAATGGCACGAGACCCGATTGTGTTTGCACTGGCCAACCCTGATCCTGAAATCCCCTACGATCTGGCAATGCAGACACGCGATGACATCATCATGGCTACCGGCCGTTCGGATCACCCTAATCAGGTAAATAACGTTTTAGGGTTTCCCTACATATTTAGAGGCGCTCTGGACGTACGTGCCACCGCGATCAACGAAGCAATGAAACTAGCTGCAGTCAAAGCCATTGCAGATCTTACCCGAGAACCTGTCCCAGAAATAGTGCTGAAAGCCTATGGGCAAAAAAATATCAAATTTGGTCCGGAATATTTAATTCCCAAGCCACTTGATCCAAGGTTGATCACAACTATTTCTCCCGCAGTTGCCAGGGCTGCGATGGAAACCAATGTTGCACGCATCCAAATCGTCGATTGGAGTAAGTATGGAGAAGAACTTCAGGAACGTATCGGCATTGACCAGCGCCTGATTTCCAGAATTTTGACGCGTGCACGCAGAGACCCCAAACGCGTCGTTTTTGCTGAGGCCGATGACGTTAACATACTGAAAGCAGCTCAACTATCTAAAGATGAAGGAATCGCCATTCCAATACTGCTTGGCAACCGCGATATAATTCAGGATTTAATCCAATCAAATGAGCTGGATGGTCTTAGCGATTGTTCAATTATCAATCCTTACGAGGAAGCCGAAAAAGTAGCTGAATATGCACAACACTTTCATGATCTGAGAAAACGCAAAGGTGTTACCCTCAGTTCAGCAATAACTGTAATGAAGCGTAGTCGAAATCATTTTGGCTCCATGATGGTTCGGCTTGGCGAAGGCGATGCTCTTATCTCTGGCTTATCCAACGATTATCCACGTACGATACTACCTGCTTTAAACATTATTGGAGTTGAAGAAGGCGTTAATCGTGTGGCCGGGATGTACATTATCAGTAATCGCAGAGAGAACTTCTTTTTTGCCGATACCACAGTCAATCTAAACCCTACTGCCGAAGAGCTGGTGGACATAATCGGACTTACCGCGCGGGTTGTTAGGTTCTTTGATACTAAGCCTAGAATTGCCATGCTCTCCTACTCAAACTTTGGCTCCAATCGTGGTGAAATACCCGAAAAAGCTGCCAAAGCCGTGAAGCTAACCAAAGAAAAATGGCCAGACCTTATTATTGATGGTGATGTCCAAGCTGATGTAGCGCTCAATCGTGAACTGCTGAACAAAAACTATTCATTCAGTGAACTCGCTCAAAATCCTGCAAACACACTGATTTTTCCTGATCTGGCATCGGGCAACATTGCTTATAAACTTTTGATGGAGCTTGGAGGATCAGAGGCTATCGGGCCGGTATTGATGGGAATGAAGAAATCAGTCCATGTATTGCAGGTCGGCAGCAGTGTCCGCGATATTTTCAATATGGTGGCTATAGCAGTGGCTGACGCCCAGCTGAAAGAAGGGCGAGAGTAGTAGACTTAAATAAGTACCCTCGATTTCATTTAACGGTGGAAAATTCTTGCATTTATGGCGAAGCGTTCGCTATCTCCAAACTCGGTTAGGGTTCATTAAAAAAATTAACTTCACGACAATACTTATTATGCAATTGAGGATTATTTGTGTATTCGCCAGTTTTTTCATATCTCTTTCATCGTTAGTTCCAGTTCAGGCAAAAGATGATCTCCCGGAATTACTTACCCCCGATCAGGCCGAGGCCATCGTTAAGCAGCGTCGCTCAAAAAAAGAAGCATGCCAGCGGAAACAGCGACTAACTGCTCTTGGTGAGAAGGCCATTGAAGAGCGTATTTTAAACTTGGAGGATGGTCAACAAGTTGTCTTTCGGAAAATTGCTCCAACTGCTAAAACTAATCCTGAGAAAGAGATCGATACTATTCCGCCTGTTGAAGCGTCACTGCCGATGGTCAACTCAGCCATACCATCAACAGAACTTGCCTACTAAAGCATCCATCTTGGAGCAAATGTTTACGGCAACGATTATTCGGAAGTCACTTGGAAAGACCAGGAAAGCGGTCAGAGCTTCACAGTCTGGACGAATATTAACTTAAATTATCTGCGACCCATTAACGCTTTTGAAGCAAATGGCATTCAGTACAATTATTTTGGATTTGTCACCGCATACAGTTATGAAGCTGAGCAAAAGTATTTGGCGACAGCGACTGAGCAAGGAATATTTATTGAATCAAATTGGAAAACGCCGCCGGTCGTTTTTTCAGAAGAAGAGTACGAATACTTTGTCGATGCACCTTTGTATGCTAAAGTGCCCGAGAAGCTTTACCGCCAGCTCGATGCGTTGTTTGGATATTATCTTGCGAATCGAAAGCGTTTGGAAATCGAACACAAAAATGCCCGATTGCTTCAAGCCGCACAAAAGAAGGACTTAGAAGAAAATCCACCCAAGAAACCAAAGCAAGTCATCATGAATTACACACCCTTGCGCGGCGAAGCTGCTAAATAATACTCTACTCCGGACAACTATGAATCATTCATTTACATTTTCTGTTGTGGCGCTTTTCAGTCTCCATGTTCTTACGGCTTTGCCGGAAGACTTTCACATAGAGAAGGACCCGTCAAATCCTGCACAGCCCCTCAAACTTCAATGGTGGGGCAATCCTGATGTATATTATGTTGTTGAAAGTAGCCTGGACCTGACTTTGTGGAATCAGTACTTTTATGCGGTTAAGGGCGTTGACGGTGCAAATGGCGAAGGACAAATGGAGGCCGTTCAGTTCGCGCCCTTTCCCGAAGCGGACAAGTCATTCTTTCGTCTGCTGTACGACTCAGACCCCTTGGGCCTTCTGGGGCTTACCGATCATGACGGCGATGGCATTGCCACAGCGCTTGAGTTAGACAAGCTAATGAACGCCACTGTGGCCGAAATTATTGTCGACAGCGAGCCAGATGGCCTCCCGGACTATTGGGAAATGTTCTATTTTGAGGAGCTAAGTCGTGACGGAGAAGGCGATTATGATAACGACGGTATCTTGGATAAATTTGAATGGCAGGCTCGCACAAACCCGAAAGTCGACCAGGCCGCAGAACATATTGCAGAGAGCACTGGAATTACTGAATACACCTACGATTTGCTGGGCCGACTGAGTACAGCATCAGGGCCGGCAGACGTAAATTTTGTCTTTGATAAAGAAAACAATCTCAAATCAGCTCAGTAGCCCCACATTGTTCTAACAGTTAACCCTAAATATTTCACATGAAACTTCTATCACATTTTCTCAGCGTAGGCCTGTTGCTGATGGCTCCATTCACATTTGCTCAAAACAACAGTCCGCTTTGGACCAATTTAGATATCGGAACGGATCCGACTCCGGAATTAGTAGACCTGGCAACATATGTTCCACCACCTGAAACCGAAGAGCCTTTATCAGCAGCGCCAGCCCTGCAAGCATTAGCGCTTTCAGTGCCCGAGTCAACCGATGCAGAAATTGTAGAGCTTGCCAAATCTTTAGGCAATGACCCGCTCAGGATTTTCAACTGGGTGCGTAACAACATCCACTACGAACACTACTATGGTCAGCGCAAAGGCGCGGTGCTGACCTTTCTAGAGGGCAGTGGCAATGATCTTGATCAGTGTTCTTTGCTTGCCGAACTACTGGAAGCTTCCGGTGCTGTCTCGGATATACAGTATCGCAGAGGCCGACACCGCATGGCCCTTAACGGCAATGATGGCATTAATGTTTATGATTTTTTGGGGCTATCCCAAACACCCTTTCCAGGCCAAACCTATGAGGCAGTCTTCGGAGAGCTCAATACGTTCCCCATTTCCGATGAAGCTGCGAAGCTTTTAAGATTTCCGCTTTATTATGTATTCAACCGTGGGACACCTGGTGATGGTAATACCTTCTTTGCTGAGGACTTTGCTTCGATCGCGTTTTACCGTTTCTGGTTGCGCGTCGACATTGGTGGAACTACTTATGAACTCGACCCTTCTTTTAAAAATTACGAAACTATCAATGGTGTCGACCTGTTAGCTGCTGCTGGCTATAGTCGCGCCACCCTCTTGGCTGCTGCCGGGGGCACAACCGGGGCCGGTTATGTGCAAAACCTGAATAAAAATGGCATCGGAACTTATCTGTCGGGCATTTCTCAAAGCATACTGCATGAATTACAAAACACATATCCGAACCTCAGCATGGCTGAGATTATTAACGGACGTCGCATTATTCGTAAAGAGGTTACTGATCTTGCCGATGCATTTCCACTCAGCAGTGTATTTACCGATCGCTTAAGTGACAACAATATCACCGGATCACTCAGTAATTATCAAACTGAGGTACATTTCTTATCTGGGGCAATCAACTATGAGATCCCCACTGCAGAACTGAGGGGTCGACGCATCTCATTAACTGCGAGTGGCAATACAGTAGAGCTTCGTTTTGATGATACGCCAGTTGCAACAACAACTGTCAACGGCTCAACCTATAATTTGAGTATAACAGTTAAACATCCCGCGCCTTTGGGTAGTTGGAATGAATCCAAGACCTATCAAAAAGGTGATGATTATATGTATGCGATTCTTTATGGATTTTCTCCTTCCGGACGACTTCTTCAAAAACGTAATGAACAACTCAGGGAGTACATTGCCGATGACTTGGCAGATAATTCGCGCGAAGTCCGCTCGGAAATTCTGAACACTATGGGCCTGACATGGCTCTACCAGACTCACCTTGTCGATCGCATACTTGCGGCGCAAAACGAAGTCTCACACCTGGCACACCACCGCTTTGGTCGGATGGGGCAGGAACAGGGGTTTTACATTGACGTAGGCTTGCAGTTCAGTGGTAGTATTGCGCGTGACGGCGTACAGGACGACAGCCTTGACAATGTTTTCCAACTTGGTTCGCTGTTTGCCAGCGCTCTGGAGCATGGAGTTATCGAGCAGCAACAGCCCGGCTATTCAGCAGTTTCGACGGTCAACATTCTTCGCCTGGCAAATGAATCCGGTCAGCGCCTTTATAAGGCTGATAGCAGTAACTGGACGACCGTACAAACAGAGCTACAAAATTACGAAAATCTCATTCCCGAGCTTACAAACACTATCAACAATCAGCAAGGAGAACTTTTCTTACCTGAAGACGCCAGTGTCATTGCCGGGATCTGGACTGGAACCGGTTATGTTGTTCGTACTCCCAATCGATCTGGAATGATCATTTCCGGTGGTTACAGCCTCAATGGTGGTTATGGAACCAGTCAAGGAAATGTTACACCCGATAAGATACTGCGCAGCCTTTTCTTCGATCCCGTTAATGACATGAACCCGGTGACCAATCCGATTTCGTATTTGACGCCGATCAGTAAGACTGCGCCAAGCCAGTTTTCCTTCGACCCGGTGGATATGTCCACCGGCGCCTTTCATCTTGATTCGACAGATTTGACGACCGGACTAGCCTCCGCTCCGCGAGGCCTCTCATTTAGCCGTAACTATCGCAGTAACGTTGCTTCTTCCGATAATCAAAATTTAGGCTACGGCTGGACCCACAATTTGCACATCCGTGCCATAGAGCGCACCGCCAACGAAGAAGCCCTCGGCTCGGGCACTCCGGAACAGGCAGCAGCGCTACTGACATCTACCCTGATTGCATCGGATCTCTATCGCGACGACGGCAGCGCTACCGAGTGGGGAATTGCCACCTTAAGTGTCGGCTGGTTCACCGACGAGCTTTTGGAAAATGCAGTCTCCATCACTATGGGCAAAGATATGCTACAGTTTGTCGAGCAGCCGGACGGCAGCTACACCCCACCTGCCGGTCAGACCATGACTTTGCGCAAAGTGAACGACAAATACGAGTTGGAACAACGACTGGGTAACATCATCTACTTTGACAGCGACGGCAAGGCCGAGCGCATCGAAGATGTTGACGGTAAGACAATGACCTTTCACTACCACAGTGATGATCGTCTGGATTATGTACAGGACGCCTATAATCGCCGCCTCACTTTCGGCTACAACGCCGACAACCGCATCACTACTGTGACCTGCTCGACCGGGCGCAGTGTGGGCTATCGCTATGATTCTGAAAGTAACCTCGACCGCTACACCGATCCCGAAGGCAAGTACCGCTATTACATTTACGAAGCCGCTGACGATCCGGATGGCGCCACTCCTATCGATCCTGCGGCCACCACCAAATCCGAACACAGGATGGTGCGCCTGCGCAACCACGATAAAGAGATTATTACGCAGAATGTCTATGACTCACTCGGGCGCGTCTCTGAGCAGTATATGCACGGCGACACCAATCAGACCTGGAAGCTGCGTTATACCGGTGACTGCAATACCGAGGAAAACCCCGAAGGCGGGATTAAATGCTTCTTCTATGACGAGCGCGGGCGCTCCATCGCGACTGAAGATGAGTCCGGCAACCGTTCCTCCTGGGTCTATGACGGACAGGATCAGATCGTGGAGCGCACCTCAGCGGCGGGTGAAGTTACTTAC
>CAZUYZ010000079.1:0-17414 GCA_964624365.1 uncultured Puniceicoccaceae bacterium | reverse complement strand
TCACTGGTTCGCCAACTTCTCGGTCAACCCGCCTTTGACACCACACTGCAGTTCAAATTAAGCACTTTGAAGGAAAACGTTGCTTTGCTCAGTGAGGAGCTACTTGAAGAAATCAACGCTGTTATTGCTCATTACAGCGGTCAGATTATTAAAAAAAAGACGCTGAATTGTCGATCAAAGTCGATAGCTATGCCTTTGAGAGCAACGTGCATTTTCCCACCGATCTGAACCTGGCCTGGGACTGTGCACGCAAGTGTATCGACCTGAGCGCCCGGCTTTGTAAGGGCTATGATCTGCCGGGCTGGCGCAAGCACAGCAACTGGCGCAGCCGAATCAAAGGACTGGCCTGCCGTAGTGCCCGCGCCTGCCGTGGTGGAGGCCAAAACAAAGTTATTGGTTAAGTCATTTTGGCACAAATGCCGGCATGTGCTTTAAGAAGTGTGTCAGATTGGTCTTTTTTAGCAAATTTATAAATTTATCTATATTCGTAAGCTATTTATCAACAGAGTCTTACTGTGGACCTTTGAAAGAAGCTGATTGGCATGCTTTATGCTGTTTAACTAAGTGAACTCCGGTTCATCACTTTAACTAAAATCAAATTCAAAAAGGAGGTAAAACAATTATGAGCTTATTGAAATATGACTATGACCAGCGGAATGATCCTTTTTCCGCTCTTGACACGATATTTAATCGATTATTTAGGGGAGATTTGGGTTGGCTCGTCACTACGTCTGAACACGACTATCGCACTGCTGATGGATTCCGCATGGATCTGTTGGCTAATGACAATACCTATACCGTTGTTGCTGAGCTACCTGGCCTTTCCAAAGAGGAATTGGATATTCAGCTGCATAATGCAGTTTACAACGTGAACGTCTATCTGCCAGGCGTCGAGCACGATAAGGCTTCCATCACTGTCGATAATAATACTATAACAGTCGAAGCCGAACGCAGCCCGCACTGGAAAGGTCGTGGTCGTTTCGTCCAGCGTGAAATTCAGGCTGCCGCCTATCGCTTGCATCTGGAACTCAATGTTCCGGTGGATTCCGAGAAGATTGTCGCCAAGAGCAAAAACGGAATCCTGACAATCCACTTGCCGGTAGCGGAAAAAGCAAAACCAAAGAAGATTACGATTCAGTAATTGGTGTAACTTAAAATGAACATTGTCTGTCATCGGTTCGAGCCTAATCGCGACACTACCTACAGTTGGATCATCGAGCTATTCGATAAACTCTAATCGTACGTGTCCTGTTTTGATAAAGACCCTCCGATGGCAGACTAAATTCAGTTAGTTATTTAAATCCTCAAATTGATAGAAAGGAGAATAAAGATATGAACAAAAACTCAATTATACCAAAATCATGGCGTGAATCATTCAGTGAATTAAAAGAAGACATTAGTCACAGCGTCGAGAGATGGCTGGGGCGGTTGAAACCTGAAGAGCGTCGCGAGGCAGAGCATGAACTCACTTTAGCGGATTTTTGGCAAAGGCCCTTCGACTTCGATTTCAGCCAACCAAAGGTAAACCTCGACGAAGATGATGATACCATCACGGTAACCGCCGAGATTCCAGGCTTACGTAAGGAAGATCTACGCATTGATTTGGATGGTCGTCAATTAACCATTCATGGGCACAAAGAAGAGAGCATTGAAAATAAGAAAAAGGGGCGTGCCCACGTTTCGGAACTTCGCTTCGGAGCCTTCACCCGTGTGCTTGCTCTCCCTTGTGAAGTTAACCGCGAAAAAGTAAAGGCGAAATACCGTCGTGGTGTTCTAAAGCTAACAATGCCCAAGACAGAAGAAGCCAAATCGCGGCGCGTTGAAATCCAATATGAAGAGTAAAATAAAAAAGAAGTCTTATCATGAACGATACACAAAAATTACAAATTCCCGTCTGGCTTAAAGCAATTCTGGCAATCCTTATTGTTTTAGTGGGCGTTCAAGGATTTTTCCTTTACCGCCTAAGCAGTGACGATACATTAACGAATGCTGTAAATAAAAAAATTGAGGTTGTCGCACAGGGTGATTCGTCAGCCCCTGCGTCGCAGAGAGATCCGGCAAATCCACTTTCACCTCTTGGATTCGATCCATTCCAGTCCGACCCATTCTTTCAAGGTCGTAGTTGGGATCCGTTCCAAGAAATGCAGCGCATGCGCGAGCGGATGGATCAGTTGTTTGGTGATGCCTTGAATCGCTTTGATAGTAGTGATCGGTTCTCGGATTTGTTCGACACGGATTTTCCTACGCGCCCCCGGATCGATGTGCATGAGACCGACAAAGCTTACGAAATCACTGTTGATATGCCAAGAGCAGAGGCTTCGACAATTGAAACGGCTCTGCAAGATCAAACGCTCCGCATTTCTGCATCAGTGGATCAACAATCTGAAGAATCATCCGAAGGTGAAAGTGCAGGTTCGATACTTCGTCGAGAGCGCTGGGTGAGCCGTTTTGAACGTTTCATTCCGTTGCCGACGCCCGTCGATAAAACAGGTATGAACACTGAATTCAAAGATGGTGTGCTTCAAATCCGGATCCCTAAAACAACTTAGTAATTGAGTTGCTCCGGCGGGATAAGATTATAAAAACATGTATTTATGAATAATCAGATTCCATCTTCACATCAGATTATTTCGCTTAGGGAAACAAACTATGGATCAAAAGAAGTTTCTACCGCGTATCA
Source organism: uncultured Puniceicoccaceae bacterium (assembly GCA_964624365.1). Lineage (GTDB taxonomy): Bacteria > Verrucomicrobiota > Verrucomicrobiia > Opitutales > Coraliomargaritaceae > Lentimonas. The sequence continues at coordinate 14,734 of CAZUYZ010000079.1, read as the reverse complement.
GTATGTGATCGATGAAGCTTATGAGGTTCTAAAAAACCCTGAAAAACGTAAGCTCTACGATGCTTACGGTGAAAACTGGGAAAATGTGAAAGCCGGGTCTGGTGGATTTTCCGGTAGCCAAGGCGGTCCTGACCGCTCTAATGCTGCCGGCGCTCAATCTTCTTGGCATGGTGCGGAAGGAGAAGGCTTTGAATATCACTTTGAAGGCACTGGCTTCAGTGACTTCTTCGAGCATCTTTTTGGCCGCGGAGGGATGGAAGGAGACGCAGCCTTTAATCGCATGCGAGGTGGTTCTGCCAGCTACAGCGCTCGTGGAGGCGATGTTGAAGGTGAACTCCTGGTCACCCTTAAAGAAGTGTTGCATGGCGCGAAGCGAAGGGTGAGCTTCTCTTTGCGTAACCCGCAGACAGGTTCTGAAGAGAAGCGTAACTTCAATGTGCATATCCCGATTGGTGTGCGTGAAGGTCAGCGTCTGCGCATTGCTGGGCTTGGTGAATCCGGATTTGGTTCTGGCCCTGCTGGAGACCTGTATCTACGGGTGCGCTATGCCGAGCACCCGGATATGCGGGTTCAAGGGCAGGATTTGTATTATGAACTATCTATCAGCCCTTGGGAAGGAACCCTCGGAGCCAAAGTCAATGTGGATACACTTGAGGAAACGCTTCGCATCAACATCTGCCCCGGCACTCCTTCCGGACAGAAGCTCCGGGTGCGCGGCAAGGGTCTGCCTGATTCCAAAGGCAAACGGGGAAACCTCTTCGTCATCCCGCAGATTGTATGTCCGGAACATTTGGACTCCAAGGAACGTGATCTCTGGGAAAAGCTCGCAAAGACTTCACGCTTTAATCCTAGAGGCTGATCAACATTAATATTTGTCAGATTCCTGGCCACTACACACGAAAGCTCAACGGAAGGGAATGTTAGCCGCCGCTTTGAATTTTAACTTATCTTCCATGAGAAGGGGGTTTATTTTATTCTTCAAAGAATAAAGTCTCAAAAATCATTTTAGGCGGCAAGATCTTGTTCGCGTTTGTTTTCATCGGTTTCTGCCATCAAAGGGCGGTAGCCGTAGTGTTGGCTCGCCAATTCTCGCAAACTATGGCTATCGGACCCTTCAAAACTTTGAACCGGTATTTTGTTACCCACACAAAATGATATTTTATATCGTAAACAGTATGACTTCCCTTTCTGTATCTCATTGTGCAAGATATCACAAACAACGGAATCCTAAAGGTTCCTTGCCTAAGGGCTGGGGTTTCAAACCTCGCACATGGAAAATGGAAAATGAAAAAACTCCATGTGAGAAACGGCTTTTGAGTTGCAAGATAGTCGGAAATAAGCATGAAATTGGGCTTATTATTTTCTGGAAGGCTGTCGTTTTGAGTTGTTTAGATTTTTGTTCTATAAACAACTTAAATAGAACATTTTATGAATTAAAAACTCAATCTAAAGTGTATTGTTTATATTAATTTTGGACTCCAAAATGTGAGGACTTAAAATGCAACTTTATGGTACTCATCTACAAAACGAAACCTCTTCGGGAAAATTTAACTGCATAATTCAGGTTCAATCATCATGCTGGAAGCACTCACAGATAAACTAGGATCAGCCCTTCGCAATCTTCGCGGGGTTGGTAAACTGACTGAAAACAACATGGCCGAAGCGCTGAAGGAAGTGCGAAAAGCCCTACTATCTGCCGATGTAAATTTCAAAGTAGCACGTGAATTTATAGAAAACGTACAATCACAGTGCATCGGACAGGAAGTCCTGAAATCAGTCTCCCCCGGGCAACAAATTATAAAGATCATTAACGATGAGCTTATCAAGCTTCTTGGCGAAGGAGACACTGAGTTGGAGAATAAAAAACCGCTGCGGGTAATGATGGTTGGTCTCCATGGCGCTGGTAAAACAACAAGCAGTGGCAAACTGGCACGCCATCTTGCCAAAAAAAATGATTATCGCCCAGCACTAATTGCCTGCGATGTTTATCGTCCCGCTGCAATTGATCAGCTGGAAACATTGGCGAGAAACGAAGGCTTTCACTTTCACGGAAATCGGGAGGAGAAAGACGTTGTCAAAATTGCCCAACAAGGGCTTGAATCAGCAAAATCAGCAGATACCAATTTGATCATTTTTGACACTGCGGGTCGTCTTCAAATCGACACAGACTTAATTAAAGAGATTAAAGTTCTAAAGAAGGCCATACAACCTCATGAAATCTTGCTCGTAGCTGACGCTGCTCTGGGGCAGGAAGCGGTAAATGTTGCCAGCCAATTTCACGAAGCAGTTGGATGCACCGGCATTATACTTACCAAGATGGATGGCGATGCACGTGGTGGCGCCGCGCTTTCCATGAAATCCATTACCCAAATACCCATCAAGTTCATGGGACTGGGTGAAAAACCGGATGATTTTGATGTCTTTCATCCGGATCGGGTTGCATCGCGCATACTCGGCATGGGTGACGTCGTTTCGCTCGTTGAACGAGCTGAAGAAACAATGGATCAGGATGAGGCCGAGCGCATGGCAAAAAAATTGCAACGCGCGGAATTCAACTTCGAGGATTTCCTCAGTCATATGCAACAGATTAAAAAAATGGGTTCTTTGAGCTCAGTCTTCAGCATGCTTCCCGGCATCAAAAATATGCAAGTCGGCGACGAAGAAGAAAAGAAAATGGCACAATCTGAAGCAATCATACTATCTATGACTCTCAAAGAGCGCCGCAACCCACGCATATTGCGCGGAAGTCGATTAAAGCGTATCGCCAATGGTTCCGGGGTGCAGGTACGCGATGTGAACGCACTGATTAAGCACTACAATCAAATGCATAAGATGATGAAAAAAATGAGAGGAAGCAAAGGCCGCAAGATGATGAAAGCCATGCAATCAAAAATGGGAGATATGGAAAAATTTCCCGGACTTCCTAACTTCTAAAGGAACACTGAGTTTACTCTTTGACTCTATCTCCATGTCACTATGGCTCCGTGTGAGATAATATTGATCTATTTAGCGATGGTGTGAAGTAAGCTATAAAAATTTACAACTTGAACAAATATTCAGTATGACTGGATCTTACATCGCTTGTCATGAAACCTACCAACTTAACGAAGAAACTACTCGGTTGCTTTTTTCTGAGCAGTGCATGCTTAATGGGGCATGATTTTTTTGAGCTTGAGCCCGTGGTCGTTTATGGTCGAGAAACCGAATTGATTGGTGAATCCGCATCAGCCTCTGAAGGGCTCGTCAGTCAGATAGATTTAGAGTATCGACCATTGCCACGAACTGGAGAGTTACTTGAAGTTGTCCCAGGTTTGATTGTGACACAACATAGCGGTACAGGTAAGGCGAACCAGTATTTCCTAAGAGGTTTCAATCTCGACCACGGAACAGACTTTGCAACATTTGTAGATGGTATGCCGATCAACATGGTAACGCATGCTCATGGTCAGGGCTACAGCGATCTAAATTTCCTGATTCCAGAGTTGATCCAGACGGTCAGTTATTCAAAAGGGTCTTACTACGCTGCTGTCGGCGATTTTTCCTCAGCAGGGGCTGCCTTTTTCAGTACAAGCGATCAGCTCGACACTGGAATAGCTAGGGTCGTAGTAGGAGAGTTTGACTATTACCGGGGGCTCGTTGCCGAGTCGTTCCAATTAACGGAGAATGCCATTTTTCTAGCGGCTTTTGATGCTACCTTTTATAGCGGCCCCTGGGATATCGACGAGGATCTTAATCAGTACAAAGGGCTTTTGAAATATGCCGTACAGGATGATGAGCTACGCTACGAAATCACCTTTATGGGATATGACTCTGAGTGGAATTCAGCGGATCAAATTCCTGAGAGGGCGGTTAATTCTGGTCTTATTTCAAGACTTGGATCTCTGGATAATACAGTTGGTGGCGAAACCTATCGATACAGTATTTCCAGTAATGCAGTTCTTGACACACCCGACAGTCGCACTGCCCTGAATCTTTATGCAATTGCCTACAAATTAAACCTATGGTCCAATTTTCAATATTTTTTAAACGACGAAGACAATGGCGACCAATTTGAGCAGGCGGATGATCGCATCGTTTACGGTGGCGACTTAACATATACGCTAAATAACAAGGCCATCTTCGAGGTGCCATCGCGTCATACAGTTGGCATCCAAACACGATTCGATGTAATCGACGAAGTGGGCCTCTACAATACCGTCGCACGTGCTCGGAGAAGCACCGTCCGAGAAGACACCGTCGATCAGTTTTCCGTAGGTATTTTCTACGAGGGAGAGTTTTTTATAACGGACACTTTCCGAGCAATTCTAGGGTTGCGCAACGACTATTACATGTTTGACGTTAATAGCGATCTGGCAGCCAACTCAGGCGATGAGCAGGATTATCTTCTCAGTCCTAAAGCGAGTCTCATTTATGCATTAGATGAGCAACTTGAACTTTACCTCAGCGGTGGATTCGGCTTTCACAGCAATGATGCGCGTGGGACAACGATTACGATTGATCCTGTATCCGGCGGCTTGGCAGATGGAGTTGATCCACTGGTACGTTCCAGAGGCGCTGAAATTGGCGCCCGATTTACGTGGAATGACAAACTAAACTCGTCTATTGCACTTTGGTGGCTGGAGCTTGATTCAGAACTTCTCTATGTTGGAGATGCTGGCACGACGGAACCTTCAATCAGCAGCGAGCGTTATGGTGTTGAAATCGCAAATTATTTCCGACCCTTCAAATGGCTAACGCTTGATCTCGATCTGGCGTTTACAGAATCGGAGCTAGAGAATGGTGACGAAATACCGGGTGCGCTTTCCACTGTAATTAGCAACGGAGTAACTGCTGTGAGTGAAATGGGACTATTTGCTTCCATACGTGGACGCTATTTTGGCCCTCGCTATTTGGTCGAAGACGGTAGCGCTGAGTCAGGCTCATCATTGTTGTTTAACCTACGGACGGGCTATAATGTAAATGAGCAGCTTCGCATTGAGTTGGACGTCCTCAATCTTTTTGATTCAAATGATGACGATATTACCTACTTCTACGAATCTCGAATATCTTCTGCTGAACCCGCAGGCGGCGTAGCCGATCGCCACTTTCATCCTGTAGAACCACGCTCTTTGAGAACTGCGATTACTTATCGTTTTTAAACCCCAAAGGGCTATAGAAGGTTCCCCCGCCCCTATAGGCACAAACAGGAGCATATCTTACCAAATTGTACTTTCTCAAAAGTCTCCAACCGGTGCGTATGGTATTCCCCGCCTCTGTCTTGCAGCCAATGATTTATTGGGTTAGACCGAAGAGACTCCGTAAAGGCAAGTCGGAGAGGTCACAACGACTTCCTGGAGTTGTCATGATCAACGATAAAACTCTCTATTGGCTACTAATACCGAATTTTTCAAGAATGCGCTCAAGGTCCTCATTGCCAAAATACTCAATCGTGAGCGTTCCTTTTTTAGCGCCGTGTTTCAACTTGCAACGCGTATTGAAATGCTCGCCAATGCGCCGCTCCAGATCGCGTATAACAGCAGACTCAGTCCCAGCTGACCTGGAGTTTCTTTGTTTAGCACTGACGGTAGGTTTTTTAAAACTGCGCACTTGCTGCTCAGCCTCGCGAACACTCATTCCAGTCTCAATGATGCGGCGTGCTAGTAAGTTAAGTTGCTCTTCGTCATCCAAGCCCAAAAGTACTTTTGCATGACCTGTTGAAAGAAGTCGACGGCTCAAAAAGCCCTGTATCTCTTTCCCCAGCGACAAAAGCCGCAACGCATTGGCGACAGAGGCGCGACCTTTACCCACGCGTTCCGCAACTGCTTCTTGAGTGAGATCAAAGTCACGCACCAGGCTTGCGTAACCAAGAGCTTCATCAATCGGGTTTAGATTTTCTCGCTGTAGATTCTCAATCAGCGCCAGTGTCGCCGAGGATGCATCACTTGCATCAATCACACGTGCAGGTATTTTTTCACGTTTCAAAAATTCAAAGGCGCGCAAGCGACGTTCACCAGCGATTAACTCATATTTTTCACCCTTTGCCCGAACAACGATTGGCTGAAGGAGCCCTTCGGAGCGAATGCTCCCTGCAAGCTCTTCAATCTGCTTCGGGTCAAAATCACGACGTGGCTGGTACGGATTTGCTTTCAAATCTTTGATTGCAATCTCCTGATAGCCATCCGCAGCGGTTGTTTCGGTCAAGTCTGCCGCTACCGCCTGCTTAGTAAGTGCTTTTCTAGCACTCGAAGAATTTTTTGCCGGTGATCCGGAGGCATCCGAAATCAAACCTCCAAGGCCCCGACCAAGTCTTTTTTTGGAATTTGCCATAGTTTCTCTCCTTTATTCAGCGATTGGTATAAAAATTGTATCGCCTACTCTCAGATCCTTTGCCGGATTGGCTATTTTATTAGCATTTTGAATGTACTTTACGGTAGATTCATGCTTCCGAGCGATTTCACTCAGTGTATCACCTTTTTTCACTTCGTACGGTTTGCCGGTTTTGGGATAATCTTCTGAAAAGTGAATCGGCACTGCTACGCTGGGTGTGCTGCTAACTACGTTGGCGACGGAATTCAGGGCTGCCTGAGTTTCCCGCCCTAAAGCTTTTAACTGACGAGACACCTCCGCAATTATTTTTGCTTTTTGCATTTCGTCAGCCTGACGGTATTCTACGCGCAAGCCATTAATTGCATTTTCCAAAGCAGCTATCCGAGACTGTATACCACCGCCAGAAGAAAGCGTCACAATATTAGACCTGAGCTGGGCATTTTCACGTCTCAAATCCTCCACCTCCAGATGCAGATTCTTCACTTGCTGGATAAGTAAATCCAAGTCCTGACTCATATTTGCAACTGCGACACGCAGGTCACTTGATTGCGCAGATAAGGAAATACCCATTGGTAAAAAACCAGCCAAAAAAAGAAAAACGACGCGAAATTGCTTTGTCATCATGAACTTGAAAATTAAACGACCCAGCAAAAAGTCAAAGCCTGATTGTTCAAAAGATTTTGCACGTTTGCCGAGTCGTTTCTAAAGATATTGTGCATTTGCTTTGTAAAACTTTCCTTCACTTTGCCTTTTGAGGCGATTAAAGTTGTAAGTCCAGTTATGCAATGTCCCAAGTGCTCATCGACTTTAGTAAAGTACCAAAATGAATTTGGTAACTTCTGGCACTGTAGTTCCTGCGAAGGGACAGCAGTGACAATTTCTTTACTCAGCAAATTTCAAAATTTTAGAAGAAACCTTATCTAAAGCTATTGACATGACTTTTTAATAGAAGCATTTACTCTACTTTGCGCTAATAATAACGCCTTTTTTAATGGAAAGTTTTGCAGACCAATGCCTCGACATGGCCCAGTCTATACTTGGGCACAACCTTGAATCGATCAATGAGCAGGGAACCATTTCTCCTGTTGCCAATGAAGACGGCCGTTTGGACGAGCCCGGCCACGTGGCCCTGGCCATTGGTGAGTACTACAGGGCAACCAACCAGACTACAATCGGGAACTATGACATCGTCGATCTTTCTGCCCGCTGCATTACCGCGCAGGCATTCACTGAAGACGCCTATGAAAATGGCCTTGCCTATGCTGCACTTGGTCTGCTTTCGTTTGGACCGGCAAAGGATCGGAACGTTGTCTGGGAGCGTTTATTGGATCCTACCCGCGAACAACTGGACAAACAGCTTTTGGAACGTAGCGATTACTTCGACCATTTTCAGAGTTTCAATATTGCCAAGGCGGTCACTCGTTACAGCCTCGGCCTTTCAAAAAATGATGAGACTGGTCGTCTTATTGATCGTTTTCTTGAGCGTATTGATGCTAATTCATCAGCAGGTTACTTTGACGATAGCGCCAGTGATGGAGAAACTGCTTCCGGTGGCGCCTTTGATATTTATGGAGTTTTAAGCTTCGTTTTCATACGTCAGGCGCTTCAATTACATGCAAATATCAATCTGCGGGAACGCAAGTTACCGAGTCTGCGTTCTTACTCCGAAAAATATTTAAAGTTGATTCCCGATCTCACACGCCAGGATGGCAGCGGTTTCGCCTTTGGACGTTCGATTGGAGTTTATGGACAGATGCACTGTATCAGTCTTATCATGCAGGCTTTGCGTGATGACTGGATTCCCGAAGACCAACGTGATTTCTACATGGATACAGTTCGGAAGCTATTCATGAACTTTTTTGCAACTTATTTAGATCAGGAACATGGATACATGGTGATTCGGGATAATGAGCGTAGCACCGTGCCCTACCACACAACGCGTATGGCCAACTTTGATGCAGCTCGATATCTTTGCCAATGGGCACGATTGGCTCGTTACATAAAGGATAGTGGAAAGCCCTCCACCCCAGTATCACCAAATAAAATTGCTCGTTTTGTGTGCTTCGACAAATCGCACAAGAAAGAACAGGGCCTCTTTATCTATCAGGACCCTAGCTCCGGACTTGGTTTGCAACTACCCTTAATTGGCTCTGGAAAGAAAGGTAAAAATACATCCGACTACCTTGCATTTCCTCATTCACCCGGAATCTTTGATTGGCCCGTTGATAAATATCTACCAATCATGATGCCAGAACTCACGTTTGGTGATAAAGTAATAGTTCCTTCTTTCTACGGCAAGAGCTGCACAACCTCCATGGGGCTGCGCAATGCGCTTGTGTTTAAATACGACCAGCCGGAGTTGATCACTAAAGATGAAAAAATTGTACCAGGACTCGGAAGCTGTAAAGTCTCGTGGTCCTTCAAAGGCACCGCCATCAACTGTGAGTTCTGTTTTACAGTCAAACAACAGGTTCAGCTTGATCGCATACGTTACATAATTGCAATCGCTACCCCCCACTCTAGTCACCGCGTAAGCACTGCTTTTTGTCTGGGTAAAGAAGGGCATCGCGCACAAGTTCTAAAAGACGACTTTCAAGCTGAGTGGAAAGATCTGGATACTGTAACCGAAGATCTAGCCTACCGTACTTACTACGGAAAAATCCACTACCTGCAAACCTTGGAACGCAGCCATCCGCTGATCATGCGCCCAGGCACTCAGTATCGCCTTGCACTTTCCTTTGACCCGGATATCGCTTTCGCCGATGAGTAAATGAAGTGCCTCTTGGACAGTGGTATCTTAAGTTTTTTCTCCTAAGCCTAGCCCTGTCCGCACTCTTTCGAGGTGTCTCATCGGTCAAATTTCAAGAATCCAAATTCCTTTAAATTTAGCGCCAGAGTATGCTCTCAGTTCGGATAATACCTTGTTTGGATGTGCACGACGGTCGTGTCGTCAAGGGTGTCAATTTTGTCAATCTAATCGATGCCGGCGATCCCGTAGAACAAGCCAAAGCTTACGAGAAGCAAGGAGCTGACGAGCTTGTATTCTTGGATATTACCGCCTCCAGTGATGAGCGTAAGACGATGATTGATGTTGTTGAACGCACAGCTTCAGAGTGTTTCATGCCGTTGACTGTCGGGGGTGGGCTTCGTACAGTTGAGGATATTCGCAACATGCTAAATGCTGGGGCCGATAAAATAAGCCTTAATACAGCAGCGGTGAACAATCCCGAACTTATACACCAATCGGCCTCCAAGTTTGGAAATCAGTGTATCGTCGTCGCAATTGATGCCAAACAGGTGGCTGGTGAAAAGCGATGGCAAGTATTCACTCATGGCGGTCGTAAATCGACTGGACTGGATGCAATTGAATGGGCAAAAAAAGTAGTTTCTCTGGGCGCTGGGGAAATATTACTTACCAGCATGGACGCCGATGGCACCCAAGCGGGCTATGATAACGAACTCACTCGCGTCGTGAGCGATGCTGTAGAAGTTCCGGTAATCGCATCCGGGGGAGCTGGTAATTTGGATCATCTTGCGGATGCTCTGCAAGTTGGAGGCGCAAACGCAGTGCTGGCTGCTTCGATTTTTCACTTTGGTACCTTCAGCATACGTCAAGCCAAAGAACATCTGAAGCAACGAGGATTGCCGGTTAGACTATAAAAGGTACGATTTTAAATCTTCTCCCACAGATGGATATTATCGACTGTCATACCCACTGCTACCCGGAAGAACTGAAAATAGATCCTGCCAAATGGGCAAAAGCAAGAAACGAACATCACTGGGCAAATCTCGTAGCGCCTGAGGATCGTACCTCGATCCAAGGCTGGTCAACAGCAAGTGAAATGCTCTATGCAATGGATACAGCCAATGTTCAAAAAACCGTACTTCTTGGCTGGTACTGGGAAAACGAGACCACTTGCCGCTGGCATAATGAGTTTATTGCCGACTGGGTCGCAACAGCACCAGACCGCTTTATTGGATTTGCTGCGATCTATGCCGCCAGCAAGGAAAAAGACGTGATCAGCCAATGCGAGCACGCTAAAAGCTTGGGCCTTCAAGGCATTGGAGAATTGCACCCAGGTATACAGCGTTTTAGTTCCTCCTGCAAAAGCTGGCAGACTCTGGCCGAATGGTGTATTGAACACGATTGGCCAATCAACATTCACGCAACAGAAGTGGTTGGACGCAATCTCGCCGGCGCTGTTCAGACGCCACTTTACGATTTTGTAGAGATGGCGCAAGCCCACCCGGAGTTAAAGCTTATACTGGCACATTGGGGGGGCGGACTCGCTTTTTTCGAGCTCAATCCATTTTTGCGTAGTACCCTGAAAAATGTTTACTACGACACCGCGGCTTCACCACTTCTGTATGACATGTCTGTTTTTCGCCGTGTGATCGAAATTGTCGGAATAGGCAAAATACTATTTGGGTCCGACTACCCTCTAAAATTATATCCCCGCTCTCAAAAAAAACCGGACTTCGTCAGATTCATTCAATCAATCAAAGCGCTTGATTTAAGCACAAAAGATCAGCAAGCGATATTTGGTCTAAATTTACAGAAGTTACTGCCTGGAAACAACACAGCTGTCTAATAAAAGATTCTAAAAGGTTTGGCGCTGTTAAATCCAAATCGTTATTGTACCGAGCTTGCGACAATCTTCAATCCAAATCGAAAACACCATTATACTCAATAGATTAGGGATTGTCGCAAGCTCGGTACGATAGCGATTGGTCTCAGTCGCTTCGGTACAATGACGACTTCGATTTTGATAAACGAGTTTATACATTCAAACCTTTCTAGAATTGGCCTTATTTGTACATTCTTTGAAACTTGTATGTGTAGCCACGGCGCTCAGTCGCCGTGCGACTTCTGTTCTGGCCACACAACACCTCGACAGAGCGAGGCGACTACAACTATACAGATAATTGTGAGTTTTACTATAAGGATAAACGGCCTGAAAGACTGTTTTTTTTCAAAGGGAGTGCAGACCCCCCTTTGCGTTGCTTAGCGCAACTTCGCAGGCCCAATTCAATTACACTTGGTGTTCAATTCGTCCCAACTGAGCGCGCACAAGATGTACTATTTTTTTCATATATGGCACCGGCGGCAATTCTTCAAAAGCATCAACAGCCGCCACCGCCTTAGCAAGTTGAGCTTCAAACACAGTGACTACTTCTTTGAAGACGGGAAACTCGTGCAGTCGATTGGTAAATTCAGATAAAACTGTTTTGTCACTTGCATTAAAACGTTCCATCAAATTAATGCGCTCCATTTCAGGTAATTTTTCCAGTAACAACAACAGCGGCAAAGTGAACTTACCTTTATTCAGATCAGTTCCGAGTGTTTTTCCAATCATGGATTCAACAGCAAACAGATCGACAAGATCATCAAATATTTGATAAGCCATACCAAGGTGGTGTCCGAACAATCCCGCTGCTTCAGCGAAATCACTCCCGTAACCTGCAAGTTTTGCGCTAAGACGACAGGAGACTTCGAACAGCGCAGCCGTCTTGAGCTGAATAACGCGATAGTAAAAATCACGATCATAATTGACGCTACCGCGTTGATAAGTCTGTGCAATTTCTCCGGCGCAGACACGGACAGTCGCTTGTGCAACACTACGGCAAACTTCAGTGGTATCAAAGTCGGCGGCTAGTTTAAGCGCCTGAGAAAAAAGCACATCACCAATAAGTACCGCAGCAGCCGATCCGTATTTTTTAGCGACAGTTTCCTGACGGTGACGCGTCTCCGCCTCATCCAGAATGTCATCGTGTACCAGCGTAGCCAAATGCACCAACTCGATCACTGCTCCAAGCTTCACTAACTTTTCACCAGAATCATCTGCTGGCCCCTGCCAACCACTGAAGGCAACCAGCATTGGTCGCAAACGCTTGCCACTATGACTAAATACGTAACGCACGTGCTCTTGGACTTCAGGCTCCATCTCCTGAACCTGCAGTTGCAGAAAAGCATCTAGCTTCTCAAGATAAGGAACTACTGGATCATACACCTCCGAAAAGCCGGTGGCTGCTACATTTTGCGCTTCAGATTGTGAAAGGGTAATCATTATAGAAGGATCGTAGGCAATAGATTTTGCTTACTAGCACACAAATTTGCTCAAATTGTACAGAATATAAAAACCATTCATTCCTAAATACCAAATTCATTTGAACCGGTTGTACTGAAGAGCATCAACAGTCATTACAAAATTATATTTGTGCAAATCCGTGAGATTTGTGGGCGGATCATCTCTTATCTTCCGTTCGTTTCAGTGACTCTGCCAAAAAGCGTACATCAGCGTCAGCAGATCCTTTCAGAACCGGCGGAAACAGGATCATAAGGTAACGATGATTAGGTTTGAAACGATAGTTTTTAATATGAGCAGGAAGCATTTTCTGTCTATAAACACCAGGAGTCCATAAACTAATTTTCAACCTTTCTTCGATACGAAAAGGCTCCGACTCTCCGGAAGCTAAATCAACTTTCCGATCTCCAACTGTTCCGCTCAATTCCATTTTAGAAAAGTCCAGGAAGACCAGTCCGTTTTTGGGCAAATTCTGTCGACTGTCGTCAAAAGGATAGATCTTGTATTTCAACTGATTTTCCGGGTCATTTTCGTAGAGCGTGTTTTTTACAAAAACAAAGAGCCATTTTTTTGAATTTGAAGGTAAGGTTACACCACCCACCAACTCCTTGGTAAGCGTGTCGTAGAATGGAATACTACGGCCACCTTTGAAAGTATAAGGTCCAATACGGGTCAATGAGTGTGAGCGAATAGCAATCGGCTCTTCTGCCTTTGCGCCCGCGTCGATAGCTTCTTTGCCGACCGGAAGATACTCAATGTCACTGCGAATTGGATGCTGTCCATAAACGGTAAACTCAATCTGCTGAAGTTCCTGAGCAGCTAAATGCCCTCCGGAAATTAAGAACAATAGGATTGGGAGTATTTTGATATAGTTTCTCATATTTCGTCTTCAGTAAGCCAGCGAACGGACATAATTTTGAATTTTCGATCAATGGAATTATTTATGTTATCACCGTCATTTAACTTGTCTGGTACTCGTTGCACCACTGCTTCAATTGTTGCGTCACCGATAACATCAGTCGAATCAAAAGGCGAAAGCGTCTGACAACGAGCACGAATCTTAAAGGTATCCGACCGCGGCGCCAACATCGGCCCAATCGCCGTCATTATGTCTGCTTGTGTGAGGAAGCCGGGGGAAAGATAATCTATATCGATTCTGTCTGTAACAGAATCAACATTAATATCTATTTCCCAAGAAGGGTCCCACTGTTGCCTGTCACCTGCTGCGTTTGTGAAAACCGAAGCAGCGATTGCTTCCTCCAAGACACTACCGGTGGTATTGTTAGGGTTGTTCAGGAAATCTTTCACTGTGAAGAAAGGAATGCCTACAGTTTGAAAACGCTCCTTAATTTGAGCAACGATCTCCTTTGCCATATCCTCAACCTGCTGTGAGGTAAGATAACGAACGCCTCTTCGGTAATACTCTGAAGGAGCAGTTGTAGTGAAATCACCTGGAGTAGGAAAAACGTCATACGTTTCATGTGCTGTGCTAGGAAATCGAGTAAACATGTTGCCGCGACTAACTATTTCAGGGTCATCTGATGTATTGTTAGGATCTAAAAGCGGAAACAATGGATCTGTATCCGGATAAATTCTTAAATCGCTATTATCATTCTCTGGATAGTAGTCCAAATAATTCCAATTATTAATCCGCAATCCTCCCAGCACAGCTTCCCATGCAGACACAGATGTGGAATTTAGATTAAACCTCCCAGCAACCATCGCATTCTGAGCAACACTTCTGGAATTATCATTGTAAATAGTAGGATCTCCTTGATACTCATATGTTATTAGATTTGGATTAGGAAACCCATTAAATTGAGTAAAATTACTTAGTATATCGCTTGGCCCAATACCTGAGAAGAAAAACTGGTCGAACCAAGCAAGCGTATCAGTAGCACCCGAATCTCCCCAGCTGTTTCCAATCTTAAATGGCCTCTCATTATGAAAATAAAGATGCTGAAGGGAAGCCAGCGAAAGGATTCTCTCACGCGGTAATTCAAAGAGTGGTGATTCCTGCCACAAACGAAGGTGGTCTGCGGTATCTGTAGTACTGACGATGCTACGACGATTGAAAAGCCGTTGAGGTCTTTCCAACGAGTTATCTGTAATGTTGCTATTAGGATTACCCATATCTTGAGCAGTCCAATTCGGATTTTTTGGATTACTGGATAACCCATCTGAAGAAGTCACATATTTAGTAATACTTGATGGATTACGAGGGTCGCCATTTACGAGCCAAACACCTCTAAAAAGTGCGCTTTCTAAACGACTATCATAAGGTCCTTGAAGTCTGAAATGAAAGCCAAAAGAGTAAGTTCTGCCTTCATTAAATTCTATCT
>CAZUYZ010000078.1:0-18661 GCA_964624365.1 uncultured Puniceicoccaceae bacterium | reverse complement strand
GTGGCGGAATTACTGGGCGAGGGGATCAAACGAATTCACGATAATGCCAGTGTTACCGGACTCTTTAAGGTCAAAGGATTTTGACTGTCTGAGTAATAATACAAGCGGCTTTATCTTTATCTTTTAAAATTATTGATACCTGACCGGACTTTGAAGCGTTGGCTTCACGAAAAGATCAATACGAGCTCATTCGTAGTTACCATTTTAGTCGTTTAGGATGAATGATTCTGAATCAAGCCAGCAAGCATTGGACAAGGGTGAAATTGGTTTTGTCGAACATCAGGACTTTGTTTCTGATGAACCATTCCATTTCGAGTCTGGTGGGTCGATTTCAAGCCTCACATTACGTTACGAGACTTACGGTCGACTGAATGCTGCTAAAGATAATGCGATTCTGATATGCCATGCACTCACAGGTAATCATCACTGTGCGGGCGTTTACTCTATGGAGGAACGGAAACGTGGCTGGTGGAACTATGTTGTAGGTCCGGGAAAGCCGATTGATACTTCACGCTATTTTGTCATCTGCTCAAATGTACTGGGCGGTTGTTCCGGGTCATCCGGTCCGACTTCAATTAATCCTGAAACAGGTAGTTACTTTCACCTCGATTTTCCTAAGCTGACGATTGGTGATATGGTCAAAGCACAAAGTATGCTGTTGGATTTTCTGAATTTAGACCGTTTACATGCAGTGATTGGTGGTAGTATGGGAGGTATGCAGGCATTGCAGTGGGCCATCGACTTTCCTGATCGATTGGATCGTTATATCGCGCTCGCCTGCTGTGCGCGGCATAGCGCTCAGGCAATTGCTTTTAACGATACTGGGCGGCAGGCAATACTGCGTGATCCTCTTTGGAGTAAGGGCGACTACGATATGGAAAAGCCGCCTGCGCATGGGCTTTCAGTGGCTAGAATGATGGCGCATATAACCTATTTGTCTGATGTCGGTATGGAGGCGAAATTTGGTCGTAAACGACGTTCTTCAGACGAGGGAAGGGAGCACTTCGATGTTGAATTTGAGGTTGAGAGTTATTTGCGCTATCAAGGCGAAAATTTTGCGTCTCGATTTGATGCCAATACTTATCTGTATCTGACTAAAGCTCTGGATCGGTTCGATCTGCATAATCCGGTTTCTTTGGAAGACACTCTATCAAACGTAGAGGCTTCTGGGCTTATCGTCGGGTTTACTTCCGACTGGCTGTACCCGCCTCAAGGAAATCAGGAGATTGTCCAGGCGCTGTTGCGCCTAGGTAAGGATGCTACGTATGCCGAACTTTCCATGGATTTTGGCCACGATTCATTTCTAGTTCGTTCATCCGAGCTGTATGCTCTTATTCAGTCTTTTCTGGATCAGTAACATGAAGTCAAAAAGCAAGAAACGTCAGATTGATGCCGGTGTTATTGCCCAATGGGTTAACGAAGGCGACCATGTGCTGGACTTGGGTTGTGGACGTGGTGTGTTACTTGAATATTTGAAGCAAAGGAAATCAGTTAACGGTGTCGGGGTTGATATTAATTTTGAATATATTCTAAGCTGTGTTAGGCGCGGGGTAACCGCTTACCATGGAGACATTCTTCAGCTTCTGGCTGCCTTTGAAGAAGATGCCTTCGATCGCGTCATATTTAGTCGGTCTGTGGAGTACGTAGATAATCCGGAGACGATTCTAGCTGAAGGATTGAGGGTCGGGAAACGAGTGACAGTCGGTTTTTTGAATCAGGGATTTTGGAAGAACCGTCTAAAGTTTTTTCTCAAAGGCCAACCTTTTATGAAAGATATGCAGCAGCATGCGTGGTATGAGACGCAACGTTCAAATCCGTTTTCAGTGAGTGAATTTGACGACTTTTGTCATTCCCGAAAGATACAAATCGAAAATCGAGCCTATCTTTCCGGTGACTTGCAGTCTGAATGTAAAACAGCGCCCAATTTGCTGGCAAACTACGCAGTCTACGATCTATCTAAGAAGAAGTGAGAAATTTGAAGTGAGAAGGTGAAGCTGAAATCCCAAGGGCAGCAACTGTATCGGAAATTCAGAACGGGAGAGTCTTCGCGTTAATCCGCATCATAAACGCGCACTTTTTCCCAATACGATGAATAGGTTTCGATGAACTTTTTATGTATTGGGTCTACTTGATAAGTGTCATGGGCCTTTATGTCTTTTAGGATAACCGTAAGACAAAAGTTGTAGTTGCTTACCAGTACTTCTGGTCTTGGCGGAGTATCTGCCGGGCTGCCTACGTAAATGGTTTCAGCGCTTTTGATTTGTTTCAGTGCCTCAAGACCGGTGCGGAAATCACTTATTTGATTTTCCTGAATGTCGTCTTTGAGCCAGAATAGTACTGTGTGGACAAGCATGTTGTGTGGAATGTTAGTAAAACTTAGGGAATTTTAAAGTTTGTCCGCAATCGTGGCCTGAAGTTCGGCATGGCTGTTGGCGATCGGCAAATCCGGTCGTTCCTGAACCAGGCGTTCAGGTGGGCAAAAAAGGATACCCTGATCGGCAGAATCAATCATGGACAGATCGTTGTAGGAGTCACCCGCAGCAATCGTATCAAAGTTAAGCGCACGAAAAGCTTCTACGGCTTTTCGTTTGTGATCCTGCAAGCGTAGTTTGTAGTCGGCGATTCGCTTGTCAGCGTCAATCAGCAGTTCGTGGCAAAAAAGAGTAGGGCTGCCTAGTTTTTTCATAAGTGGCCCGGCAAACTGGCTGAATGTATCAGAGAGAATGACGAGTCGTGTTTTTGCAGTTAACCACTCAACAAACTCTTTTGCACCTGGCAATGGATCAAGAGCGCCGATGACGTCCTCAATGTCCGCAAGCTTAAAACCCTCCCTATCTAGGATATCCAGTCGATAACGCATTAGGGTGTCATAATCTGGCTCATCGCGTGTGGTGCGCTTAAGTTCATCAATGCCAGTTTTTTCAGCAAAGGCGATCCAGATTTCCGGTATAAGAACACCTTCAAGGTCGAGACATACGATATTCATGCTCCTGAATCTTAGTAATTAATCGTTAAGTCAATCTCAATCCGAGTTTGTCGGCTTGTTAACTTTGATAACAGATTAACCATAAATTCTTGCCAATGCCTTCTACATGTGGGTATGGACAAGAGCTAATTAAAAGCTAATATCCACATTGTGAAAACAACAACTCAAACAATATTAAGTCTAAAGGGAGAGCGTCCGATCGTCGCAGTTACCGCCTACGATACGGTCGTTGCCCACTATGCAAATCAGGCTGAAGTCGATTTGATCCTGGTGGGAGATTCTGTCGGCACAGCGCAGTTAGGTTTTGAAACGACTATTCCAGTGACTCTGGATATGATGCTGCATCACACAGCAGCAGTTGCCCGTGCCAAACCAAGTGCGCTAGTGGTTGCAGATGTTCCGTTTGCGGTAGCCCATGGTAAATTTTCTGATTTGCTCAGTGCATGTGTTCGTCTGATGCAGGAGGCAGGCGCCGAAGCAGTAAAGATCGAGGGCAATGCCAAAATGGCTCCTACCATAAAGCGACTGATACATGCTGGTGTTCCGGTTTTGGCCCATATTGGCCTTTTGCCGCAACAGTTTCATCGCATCGGCGGTTATCGCAGATTTGGACGCACGGAAGCTGAAAAGGTGATTCTGGTAGAGGATGCGCTGGCTCTGGAAAAAACGGGTTGTTTCGCGCTCTTGTGCGAGATGGTAGAAGATGCGGTAGCCGGTGTGATTGCTCAGGAACTGAATGCGCCTTTGATTGGTATCGGCAGTGGGCCCCACTGTGACGGTCAGATTCTGGTGTCCAACGATTTATTAGGGCTGACAGTCGGTAAAGTGCCTTCTTTTGTCAAAGAATACACGCAGTTGGGTGAGGAAATGACGCAGGCTTTTGCAAGTTTTTCCAATGACGTTCGCAAGGAGCGTTACCCCAGTTAGCTCTATGATTTTAATAAACTGAATTTTACGATGAACTTTTGTATTCTTGGAGCGGGAGCATGGGGCACTGCAATGGCGCTGCATCTGGATCGCTGTGGCCACTCTGTAACCTTGGCGCCACGCCGTACGGAGCATGCTCTTAAACTGGCGTCTGTAAGGGAAAATAAAGACTATTTACCGGGGCATCATTTGCCTGCAACACTACAGATTGGCTGTGAAATAAAACCGGTATTGATGGAAGCGGATGCGGTATTCCTGGCATGCCCTTCCAAAGGGTTACGTAGCCTGTGTCAGCAGATAAGCGATGTGATGGAAAGCGCCTGGCAACTTAAGTTATTCGTTGTCATGTGCAAAGGGTTGGAGATGGAGAGCCTAAGTGCGCCTTCTGAAATCGTGCAGGCGGTTTTTCCAAATATAGCTTGCGGCGCTTTGTCTGGTCCAACCTTTGCCGGTGAGGTTGCTGCAGGAAATCCAACTGCAATGACATTTGCGGTAAGCTCCGAATTCAAAGCAGCCGATAGGTATCAGAATGCATTTAGTAATCTGTCATTGCGCGTCTATCTCTCCTCAGATGTGCGTGGTACTGAGTTAGGTGGTATTTTAAAGAATATCTACGCCATTGCATCCGGACTATGCGATGGTTTGAAGCTGGGGGATAACGCAAAGGCTGCCTTACTTACGCGCAGCCTTCATGAGCTGGTTCAGTTGGGCCAGCTTCTAGGAGGTAAAAAAGAGACTTTTTATGGCCTTAGTGGTTTCGGTGATCTGGTGGCTACCTGTTCCGGCACATGGAGTCGGAATCGTACTTTCGGTGAACGTATTGCACAGGGTGAAACGCCCGAGGCGATCATTGACAGTCAGAAAACTGTGGTGGAAGGCTATCGGGCTACCGACTGCATTCAAAAATTATGCCAACAGAAGAGACTGGATGCGCCAATCCTGGCCGAAATTCATTCGGTTTTGTACGACAATAAAGACCCGCTTCTGGCTCTACAATCACTGATGAGCCGAGACTTGAAGTTGGAGGTTTGCAGTTAGTTTTTCGCGATTGCCAAAGGTTCGATCAGTAAAAACTACTCGTTGAGATCATAACAAGGTGTAAATTTACAAGTTGTTACCAATTGAAGCAAATGCCGGACGGTCCACTTTTCAGAATAGACGCTTCCAAAATCCATCAAACGGGATTGTTTGCAACCTGTGACATTTCGGCAGGCACAGATATCGTTCAGTATGTCGGTGAGAAGATATCCAAGAAAGAATCTGAACGCCGTGGTCTTGAATGGGAAGAAACAGCCCGCAAGTCTGATGCAGGTATGGTCTACATTTTTGAGCTGGATGATAAGTGGGATCTGGACGGACGTACCGCAGACAATCCGGCTCGTTATATGAACCATTCCTGTGACGGAAACTGTGAAGCAATCAATTATGACGGAGAGATCTGGATGGTCGCACGCTGTGATATTTCTGAAGGAGAAGAACTCGTTTTTGACTATGGGTATGACATGGAACATTTCCTTGATCATCCTTGCAATTGCGGCGCCAAAAACTGTATCGGCTACATCGTTCGTGAAGACCAGCGTAGAAAAGTGAGAAAACTTCTGAACAAACAGAAAAAATAATTCGGGAGAGTGATTTCAGAAAACCTGATTTGTATAATCCAAATCAAAACCACTGATAAAGAAAGCAATAAACTAGCACACCAGTGATGGAAACGTAGTACCAGATCGGAAATGTCCAGCGCGCCCAGGCACGGTGTTTCTCTCGTTTACCCTTAATGGCCAGCGTTAATGTTATCAGAACGAGCGGAACGATAAACATAGCTAGGACAATATGGCTAAACAGCATAACGTAGTAAACCCCACGCCATAGGCCTTCTCCAGTGAACGGTGTGTGAGTCAATTGAACCAGACATTTATGCAAAACGTAAAAAAACAAAAAGACTGCTGAAACTGCAAAAGCGCTTAGCATACATACCCGATGTGCTTTTTCCCGTTTGGTCTTAATACACAGAAAGCCTGCTGTCAGCAGAATGGTTGCTGTGCTGTTCAGCAACGCATTCACAGTGGGTAGTGATTCCGTAAAAGACATGGTTACATTAACCAAAGATCCAGAACCAGCGGAAACAGGAGGGCTGGCAGATAAAAAATCGATGCGAAAAACAACTTACGTGCAGCAGTATCACGTTTTTCGATTTTCAAAAAGTCGATTGCGGGACGCAGCAGATAGATGCCAGCTACGAGCGCAATGACTCCGTAAATCCAGCTCGCATCACCCAGCAATATCGGTAGCAGCGAGCAAATAACCAAAGCGAGACTGAACACAAGTGACTGCAGAGCAACCTTACGACCATCTTCGTCGGCATTCGACAGCATCACAAAGCCACCCTGTGCGTAATCTTTTCGATAAGTCCACGCGATTGCGAAAAAATGAGGCATCTGCCAGAGAAAAAGGATCGCGAACAAAACCCAACCAAGTAAATCAATCTTACCGGTAGCTGCGGCCCATCCTATAAGTGGTGGCAGCGCTCCGGGAATGGCGCCAACTAATGTGTTCCAAGTGGTGAGCCGTTTGAGTGGTGTGTATAGTAATATGTAAGTGACTACGGTTACAGCAGTAAGCGTCCCCGCTAAGGCATTTGCTCCAATAAATAGAAGAAAACAGCCGAGCGCACTCAAAATAGAACCATATATAAAAGCATGCAGCGGTTGTACTCGTCCGGCTGCAATTGCCCGTTCGCGAGTGCGCACCATTTTAGCGTCTGCATCGCGCTCCATCCACTGATTTAAGACTGCAGCGCCGCCTGCTGCCAGTGATGTTCCAAATAGTAAGCTAAGCAACACGCTCAAATCTCTGGTAGGATTTGCCGAGAGGTAGCCGACGATCGCAGTTAGCACTGAAAGGAAGCTTAGGCGCGGTTTGGTGAGTTCGTAAAAGTCTTCGATATGTTTGCGTAGCGAAACAGCTGATTCATCGGAATCAGTAAAGCTGGAGGATTCTGTGGTTTGTGAACGCACTAATTTCTTAGACAGACAAGGGAGACGGTTGCGTTAGTTTGGGCAATCCAGGTTTTTCGGAGACTGCGTTGTCAGTGTATTTATTGAATTTCGAACGATAAGTGAGAAAAGTTAAGGCCCAGGTGCTGGCAAGGAGAAAAGCGCCGGCCAAGTGGTGGATCGTTGCAACTTGTGCGTTCCTTACAGTCCAGATTGTCTGTGCACCCAGCCATATTTGCACGAAAAGCAGTCCAAGGACTGCTAAAATACCTGCCCCAAACGCTTTTCGTGTCGTTGCGTTGGACCAAAGTTTAGTGAGGTAAACTAGTAAAATGATTGTGACAAAAACCGCGCCAACCCGATGCGCAAAATGAATGATCACATCGAAATTCCAGTACGCTGGCAGCAGGCTTCCCGGTTGAGCCAGTGGAAACTTGGCAATTGCAAGACCGGCCTCGGCATGGCGCATGATAGCGCCGATTAGAATTTGTAGAAAAATTGCCACTGTGCTGGCAACACCCCAAGTTCGGATGGAGCCTGGTATGGGCTGGGTCAGTCGGTTCTTGCGTTCAATCCAGAACTTTGAGCTGCCAAGCGTTAGGGCAACCAGTAAGCCCAGTACAATCATTGCTCCACACGCATGGATGACTGCGAAACTTTGAGCTATCAGATTATTACTCGTCTGGAGATTAAGTTCATCAAAGACCACTCGAGCGCCGCCCAAAAGGCCTTGCAGAATAACTACCAATGCTAATACACGGCTTAATGTCCGCATCCACGATCGCGATTCCCTAAGCCATGTTAAATATAAAAGTGTAAGCGAAAGAATGCCGATGATCTGACCCAGAAGGCGGTGGCTGTGCTCTGCAAGCATGTCTGTGTCTTTAGTCCAGTTTTCCGGGTTTATTGAACCGTTGGAAAGTGGCCAGTCGAGAAAGGCCATTCCTGCACGTATTGTTGTTGTAAATCCTCCGGCGTAGAGCAACAGGGTGATCCAGCAGAGTGAAAACACGCAGAAAATGAACAACCAGGGCTTATATGTATCAGTACGCTTTGGAGTTAACAGATTCATGTCTTATTTGATTTATAGATGCAATATCATGATTTCATCATTTCTATCAAGTCGTACGCACAATATGTCGGATCGAATCACACCTCTTAAAAGAATCCTTTAGGTGCGCTTATGACAAAATAGTTTCGGATGAGTATAAATCTGTTGATAGAGCACAGATAGGAGGCATAAATCTACGTCAGTCTTTGCTGTTTTTGATGTTGCAAAATGGATGCAATATTTTCTCCTTTCGCCTTATGAATTATATGAAAACAATCATTCAAGGATATATTTTTGCAATCGTTGGGTTGCTAGTCGGTTTTACTTCACTCTCGGCTGCGGAGTCGAAAACCATCCTAATGTTGGTCACGGGCGCAGACCAAATGCCAAATGGTGAACATACAGGGCTTTGGCTAGAAGAGTTCGCGATTCCCTACAAGTTGTTCACAAATGCCGGTTATCAGGTTGAAGTCGTTACACCGCAAGGAGGCACGGCTCCTATTGATCCGCGCAGCGAACCAACACTGGAGCTAATAGCGGACTGGCAGGGGGCAATTCAAAGCCTGGCGAATACCAAGCCTTTGGAGGCAGCTAATTCAGAAGAATTTGATGCAATCTTTATCCCTGGAGGTCACGGCGTTATGTTTGATCTTGCTACAGATCCTAATGTATCTGCGCTCATTCAGCAATTCTACACCGAGGGTAAGCCAATTGCTTCAGTTTGCCATGGACCGGCGGCTTTGGTAAATGTTGTTCAGGAAGATGAAACGCCACTCGTTGAAGGGAAAAAGATGACAGCCTTTTCGGATGCAGAGGAGCAGGCAGTAGGACTTGCTGAAGAGATGCCTTTTCTTCTTGAGACCAAGTTAATTGAACTGGGCGCCAAGGTGAAAACAAAGAGGAAATTCAAATCTTATGCTGTAAAGGATGGCAACTTAATCACCGGTCAGAATCCGGCATCCAGCAAAGCAACGGCGAAGCTTTTGATGAAAGCTTTGTCAGCAAAAAGGTAGCGCATGTGCCTCCGGCGCCGCACACAACTGCGTCGTCAAAACGGATGTGTGTTTGATGTAAATAAAAAAAAAATGGCGCTATGGACAAAGCCCAATTTCTGGATCAACTGATACAAGCTTTGCGCGAAGAGGCGCAACAAGCAATTGAAGCTTCGCAGGACGCGGCAAACTATGCAACCGACGACGAATCGCGTGCTGATTCGAAATGGGATACACAGGGTTTGGAAGCATCCTATCTTGCCGCTGGCCAGGCTGGTCAAGCAAGGCAGTGGGCCGAGGCAGTGGAAAAATTGCGTGCCAATCGTGAAATTCTGCTAAGTAAAAAGGAAAAAGTGTCGCTGGGCGCTCTGTTTACTTGTGATTTTGGTGGTTCCGAAGAGACTTTCTTTTTCTCTGGTGTTGCCGGAGGTCAGGTGGTTGCTATGGATGATCAAGAAGTCACTGTTATAACGGCGCAGTCACCGCTGGTGGGGCGCTTGCATGGCCTTGAGGCAGGCGATAGCTTTATGTTACCCAATGGAAAATTAGGCACAGTTACTACAATTACTTGAAACTTAAAAAAGAATTAGGAGCCAATGTGGTGTAACACGTAAAAATTCGAATATTCACTGCGAATTGCAAGCAGTATTTGCTATGAATTGTCATCAAAGGGTGTAATTGCAAAAGGCCAAGGCTGCTGTAAGAATAAAATGTTTGTACTTTCAAATCGACGCTTCTAAAACGTCATAATGCAAATTTCTCTTCTTATTCTCGCAGCCGGTATGGGGAGCCGCTATGGAAGTCTGAAGCAGCTCGATCCTATGGGGCCAAATGGTGAAACTGTGTTGGATTATTCGGTTTACGACGCAATTCGTGCCGGTTTCACCAAGGTCATCTTCGTGATTCGGCGTGACTTTGAAGAGGCTTTTAAGTCGAAGATCGGCTCGAAGTTTGATGGTCAAATAAAGGTCGATTATGCCTTTCAAGAGTTGGATGATTTGCCGGCAGGATTTACAGTGCCGAAAGGTCGTGAAAAGCCTTGGGGCACTGCCCATGCCGTACGCGCTGCACGCAACAAAATTACTTCGCCGTTTGCGGTTATCAATGCCGATGATTTTTATGGTCAGGATGCTTACGAAAGGATTGCAAAGTATTTCTCCAAGGAGATCAAATCGGAACAGTTGCATCTTTGTATGATTGGTTATCCCTTGCAAAATACACTTTCGGAACATGGTAAGGTTAATCGTGGAGTTTGCCATGTTAAAGACGGTGTTCTGCATGGCGTTGAGGAATACTTAAACGTAGGTCGCAATACAGAAGGTAAAATTTTGGGTGATACTCCGTCCGAAACATCAGTAGAACTTCCCTCGTCGGCTCTTGTTTCGATGAATTTTTGGGGGTTTACACCTGCTCTTTTCGACGAGATCGAGCGCGACTTCACTGCATTTCTGAAAGTTCATGGACAAGAGGCAAAATCAGAATGTTATCTTCCATCTGTGGTCAATGATTTGATTCAGTCCCAAAAAGCTGAATGTAAGGTGGTTGAGACTGATGGGAACTGGTTTGGTGTCACTTATCCTGAAGATAAATCTTTTGTGCAGGCAAGTATAGCAGATCTAGTAGAGCAGGGCGCTTATCCAAGCTGATCTTGGTTATCTTTTTATTAAAAAAAAACTGATCATGGCGAACTCACCTGTTAGAAATTCAAGTTTAAATCAGTCTGACACTGTCTTGATGGCCGGTTATGGTACACTTCTATTGAAAGAATCACTTGGTGATACAGTTAGCCAGGAGAGTGCTGATCAAAAAAAGTTCATTCCAGTTATGATTAAAGGCTGTAAGCGCGTCTACAATTTGATCCCGGATCATTACCTGGCTGAGAATCGTTTGGGCCGCGGACCAATTGAAAAAGCTGCCGCTAATACTGTTTTTGCCAAGGGCCATTCGTTTAGTGCAATTGCTTTCGAGGTAAAAACTTCCGAATTGGAATTACTGGATAAGCGGGAGCGTTACTATAAGCGGGTGAGCGCTCCCTGTTTTGAATTTTCATCCAACAAATCACTTGGAGACTGTTATTTTTATATGTCAGAGCCGGATGCGCGATGGATCGAGAATGACATTGATAATCTACTGCCGCTCTGGAGAGACATCGTTTACGCACGAGTGGGCTCTTATCGTATCAGTGAAGATTTTGGCAAGTCCTATGATGCGACCAGCTGGATGGCAGATGGTCAAACACGCGTGGTAGAGTATTACAAAGACCATCTGACTGAGTTGAGTGATCTGGATGCGATTCGGAATGAATCCTAAACGCAGTTACCCTCGAAAAAATTAGCAATGGGGCTCCTGTGAAAGAAAGCAATTTTTCCATAGCCTCAAAGACCCCGGATATAACTATCCTGGGAGGAATAATCTGGAAAGCGCCGAAGGTCGGCAAGGATGATGAAGGCGCTGTAAAAATAAACGGAAGGACGTTGTGTATCTCAATTCGCCCGAAAGATACGATCTCAACCATCATAAAACAGCTCCGAAATCAGACTCGTAAGACCAGTCTCAGTCTTTATCTCAAATTGATTGTGACCTATTTTTTGGAGCCGTTTCTACTAGTGCTTCCAGCTGTCTTTATGGTCTTATTAATCGGTCTTTTGGGTGCCTACGGAAATCTGATCAATGAACTTCTCAGTTTGGGCAACGACACAACGAAGGTACGACTGGATAAATACCAAATGTTTTTTCTCTATACGTCTTTTTTTATCCTGATTGCATATCTCTTTCCGTTTATTTTTCAGGGTGATTTCGTTAAGACTTTTTCTGACGCAAAAAAGTATCTGGATACGAATGAGCGTCATCAGAATCAGACTTTGAAGGCCTTGCAGCTGCTTTCCCACAAAAGTAAGTACGTAGACAAGGTTGAGCTATGGAATCCGGGTCTTTTAAAAGAAGGTCAGGACTGGGTCGGTAAAACAATTATTCCCGGGATAGTGGCCGCGAATCTTCCAACAAGTATCTACATACATATCGGTGAAAAATTTGCGACACGCAAACTGATCGAAGGTCTATTTGATCGGGAACTAAAATGGGAAGAATCGGTACTTGAAGAAGACGATGAAGTAAAGCCGATCAGTGCCGAGTATCTACAGAACTGGGAGAAAGAGTTACTTCCGGTAATGGTGTGTGCTTCGACGGCAAATGTTTCCGATCATTGGTACGTGGATGCCAGTGAGGAAGAAGAAACTGCAGATACAGCTCTGATTAACGTTCTTTCGCTGCCATTGATGGAGCTCCTAGTTAAGCAGTTTGGGCCACGTTTTTTTTCCAAAGCTATTTCGCGGGACAAAATCTCAGTAGAGGTGTTTATTAATCGTTGCCTGAATGATTACGGACTTCTTCTCCCTCTTAATGAATTGTCCGGTGATATGTATGTAATCGACCCATCTGTAGTGGAACAGAGGCGCAATGATATGCGTGCAGAAATGGTGTATGTGCGAACTTGGTTGAAAGTAAGTGTAGGCGCTGTTTTGAAAAGTGCTCGTGATCCTGCGGCTGCTGTTATTCTTGCGAGCACGCATGCATCCACTAGCGTTTACAGCAGTCGAAAGCTGCTTTCTATCGAAGGATTTATCGCGGCAATTATCCGAACCGAGCAGTACCGGCTACTCAGAAAATACTGGAGACTCATATCTGTTGTCTTCACAAAAGATCGCGAAGATAGTCTCGAGGCTAAATTGTTCCGGTTGATCCACACAGAATCACTGCGTGATCTGGTTCAGGCATTTCAGCGTGCCGGTATGTATGAGAGAACTCACATTTGTTACGACTACCTGAGAGCCATTTATCCGGTTGATGCAGGTATTGGTGAAGGTAATGTGCTCAGTCAGCAGGGTAAGTATACTGAGGCTGTTGAGAAGTTTATCGAAATGGATCGAAATTGGCTCGGTGGTAAGTTGTTTCCGAATGCTGAAAAAGAGATGTTCAATGGTCCGAGTGTAGATAAATTGACACAACTCAATCTCTATATTTCGATGACAGTTGTTATCGTGATGAATCGTGTCTCTCGCTACAAAGATGTGGCAAAATCGTCTTTTAGTATAATGGAGCAAATTTTAGCGTCTATGCGAGATGGTGAACGTTCCAGCTACCAAATGGCTCGTTACTACAATGTTCTGGCAAGCTACTACGAATGGGAGGGTGACTTTGAGAAAGCGCTCGATACCTATCACGTCGGTCTCAAAATACCCGAAGTGGAACAGTCGCTGGTCAGCAGCCTGCTCGTAAATATGGGTATTATTTACCGTATGATTGGGAAGTTGAAGACGGAATCCGAAACAGCGTGTTATTTCCTGAGAGAGGGTATTCGTTACAATGGAGAAGGTGTCGATGCAAAACAGATCATTGGTAATGAGGATCAGTTGCCAGTTGCTTTGCACAATCTTGCTGAAACCTGTATTGAGCTGGCTTATCGTCTGGAACATAAATCTAAGAAGATCGATATTCTCCGGCAGACGTATCAGCACAGTCAGTTGGGTCTGGAGATCAACCAGCGAATTCATTCGACTAAAAAACAAGGTCAGCTGCTTTGTGAACGTTTTCTTGCAATCTACTGGTTGGGCAAACTAAACGAGCCATCGCCCGGAAATAGTTTGGAAAGTGAGAAGTCCTTGTTGGATTGGGTTGGCAGCAAGATTGATGAAGAAGATTACGACACAGAAGTCGTCCTTGATTTGATGTTGCGCACCGATGACTTTGTGGGGAGCAGTCTCAAAATGCTTAAAAAATGGCTTAGGGAAAAACCTCTGGAAAAAGTTGTGGCAACTCATAAAGAATAGTTAAACAGCATATATGCGCTCATCCGGATCGTACCCCTTTAAGAGTCTTTCGCCACGTTCGCCATTAAATAATTCTTTGAAAAGGCTGTGGATTTGCTCGTTATTTTCAGCAGCGTCATCTGCAAAATAGCCATGTGATTTACCGACATGATCCGTACCAGTGAAATCAAGGTAGACCGCGATGTTGGAACTAAGGTTACGAGTATAATGACCCAGACGTGCTTTTTGTTGTTCTCCAAGCTTCCGACGCGACCACTTCAAAGCAAAGTCATTCTCATTTATTGTTGAGGCTTCCTTATGAGGGTTAACCTGCCAGACATCCCTCACTTTTTTTGCTGTAGCAATACGAAGTTCCTCGATACCTTTTCCATTTGGTTTGTAGCCAAAGCCGAGTGATGAACGCTCATCTAACTCACGATTTGAAGCAATATATATCATCTTTATTATTCCTCTTAAATTCTCACTAATTAATCCACAAGGTGATGTCCAGAAAAATACATTCTAGCGACTTTTGAACTTCAGTTTTGAGAAACCATTTGAGAGTTTTTGTGTGGACATCAAATCTCATCTGGAAAAGCTTTTTCTTAGCTGCACACGGCCTGGTTGTTTCAAAAAAAGTGTCTATGAATACAAAAATTCATCTAAATCATTTAGACCTAACGCTTAAGTTAAGAAGGTCTGAGGCTCTCAATGTGATTCTTGTCGCGCTATCATTGGTCTTTTGTGCAGGCTGCTTTCACCTAATTTCTGACTATGATATACACACCTACAGAGCTCTCACCGGATTGAAAGGTGAGATGAAAGTTGCCTTTGAAGAATTTGGAGAAAATGGCGCTAGTGGAAATAATGACCTAGAGACTTTACGGTCTTTTTTAGTCAAGATATCTCAAGCTCTGGAATATGAAAAAGGAAAGAATCTCAATGATGATACAATTGCGCAATTCACAATTCTTGACGAAACAGTAAAAGAGGTTTTTGAGCGTTTTGAAGCAAATGGAAATCAACTGAGTGCAGGTTATGCAAAAGCCAAATGGATGGTTTTGAGAAGTGCCTTCGACATTGCGATCAAAACTGAAGGTAGTAAAATCAATAAAAAATAGTGGGGCAGAAATAATGTCAGATATAGGAGATTTTTTAGATGTATTGGTGGATGATGCAGTAGACTTTGCAAAAGATGAATTAGAGAGCCTCGTAAAAGAAGCAAAATCTGATAGCAAAGTATTTATTAAACATATTGGTGAACTCACAGAGGAGTTTGTAAAAATGAGAGCACTTGGACAAATCAACAACGACGAATTCAAAGAACTCATGGAGGACTTGCTGGACCTGAATAAGATGCAATATCATAAGCTTTCAGTCTCAGGCAAAGCTAGAGCTGAACGAATTATAAATGGCATCTCTAAAATGGTTATTGACGGTCTGCTCGCTGCAATCTGAGTGTTACGTTGAGTTGATCTGCGGTCGCTTATTCAATTTGTCACACAAATTGAAATGTGTATATTATTGTGTTGCACAAATCTAATTATTTAACATTTTCCAGTTTTATTCCTGCAGTGTTCGTGATTAAGCAGAGCATCTGTCCTTTACTCTTTTAAAAAACGGGAACTGGTTTCTTTGAGGTGTCTGTCCAGCCGTAAATCGGAAGGCAAAGCTGAGAAGGGGGTGCCCACCTAAAACACAAAAGGCCAAAGAGCTCTTTACTTTAACGGCACATGTGGGATTTTTTAGCTTGTATTCTTGGATTCTTGTCCGCAGAGGATGCTCTGCGTTTAAGCTTAAACTCACCGTTTAACAAGCTCCCTTCGACAGGCTGAAGACTCTTGCTAAATGGCATGGACTTAAGCAAAGCCAGGAGGCAAAATCCAAATGAGGTTACGCAAAATCTGTATACCTCCCAAATGGCGACGGGTCTTGGTCGTTTAATGTGTTGATGAGCAGAAACAAACCCTCGACTCCTTACTTCTATTTCAATAAACGTCACGCAAATAACGTTTTTCTGATTTCAGCTTTTTAACGTATTCTGCTGCTGCTGCTGCGCTCATACAGCCCTCTTTGGCAACAATATCATGAAGGGCTTGATCTACATCGTGTGCCATGCGACTGGCATCACCGCAGACACAGAAGGTAGCTCCTTCCTGGAGCCAGTTGTAAAGCTCAACTGAGTTTTTCCGCATACGATCCTGAACGTAAACCTTATTTGCCTGATCTCTGGAAAAGGCGAGGTCTAGTTTGTTTAACGTGCCATCGTTAAGATAGTCTTGCCATTCTGTCTGGTACAGGAAGTCGGTTAGGTAGTGCTGGTCACCAAAAAAGAGCCAGTTTTTGCCGTTCGCGCCAATTGCCTGGCGCTCTTCTATGAACGCGCGGAATGGTGCAATTCCAGTGCCGGGGCCTACCATGATAAGTGGCGCATCCGGATCACTTGGCAGTTTGAAATGTTTGTTTGGCGAAACAAAGACCTTGGCGGGGTCGCCTTCGCTTATCAGATCCGCCAGATAGCTGGAGCAGACACCTTTACGCTCGCGACCATTGGTTTTGTAGCGCACAACACCAACGGTGAGGTGTACCTCGCCTGGATGAGCCTTTATGCTGGATGCGATGGAGTAGAGGCGAGGGGGCAGCTTTCGCAGAATGTTGGCCAGGTTATTTGCTGTTAGCTCTTTTGCTGGGAAATCGGTTAGTATGTCAATTAATTCACGCCCAAAGGCGTAGTCATTAAATGTTTGCTTGTTGTCTGGTTGGATTAAAGCGTCCAAATCAGGATTCTGTGCAAATTCGTTATAACGTTTTAGCACAGGTAGAGTTATCGTGGTAATTTCCAGCTTTTTTGTCAGTGCATCGTGAAGCTTGCAGTCACCAGCTTTGAGTGAAACCACATCATCGCCGTTTAGTTTGGTCGCTTGAAGTACATAATCGACAACGTCTGAAGCGTTTTCAGGGAGGACTGCCAGCGCGTCGCCGACTTGGTAATCAAGTCCTGAACCTTCCAAATCAAATTCGAGATGAATAGTCTCTTTTGCAGAACCTCGACCATTAAGTAAAATACGTTTATTAAGCTTCGAAGGAAACGGGTTTTTGCGAGAATATTTCACAGATGTAGCCACAGGAGCTAACTGGGCACTATCTGTGTGTGAAGAATCTACTGTTTCTGTTAGTTCTGACAGGGCGGAGAGAACACCTTTTTGCCAGGTCGCGTAGTCCTCATCAAAATCAACATCGCAATCTTTGCGGTCATAAATACGTTGGGCGCCAAGAGCCTCCAGCCGAGTGTCAAAGTCGATGCTCATTTTGCAAAAATGTTCGTAGCTGGTATCTCCAAGGCCAAGCACTGAATAACGGGTTCCCTCCAGTCTTGGCGCCTGTTTGCTCATGAATTCCTTGTGGAAATCAATTGCGTTTTCAGGCGGATCGCCTTCGCCCCAGGTGCTTATGATGACGAGCAAATTTTTAACACCTTTTAACTTGGCTGGTTCTATGTCGCCCATGCTTATGGCATTTGCTCTAAAGCCAGCCTTCGCAGCAGCTTTTACCGTTTGATCGGCCAAGCTTTCAGCATTGCCGGATTCAGTGCCAAAAAGCACTGTCAGTTCGATGGCTTTTACGGCTTTAGATCCGATCGAGGCATTTGTTCCGCCTGAACGAAGTCCACTGATGAAGCCCTCCATCCAAGCCAGTTGATCGGGTTGGAGGTTTGGTAAAAAATTATTAAGCAATTGTACCTGATCCGGTGTGAAAGGAGCAGTGCTCGGTAGCAAACTATCAGATTTACTCATAGGAAAGTGTTTTGAGAATACTCAATGTGCGAGACTTTTACAATCGATTGACTTGTAATTTGTGTTTCTTAAATTGATGAGTCAGAAGCTAGAGAATAAATTAAATCTGTAAAACATTGTCTCAGATTTAATGAAGCTTAGTAGCTTTTAGATTAAAGCATTAAACGGTAACTTAATTATGATTTCAGAAAGTCAAGCGCCTCAGAAACTACACAAAAATGAGGGAATAAAAAAGAATAGTAATCACTTGCGCGGTACTATTCTCGAAGGTCTGTCCGATTTGTCCACGGGATCACTTTCTGCCGATGATCAGCAGTTGACTAAGTTTCATGGCATTTATCAGCAGGATGATCGCGATGTTCGGAATGAGCGGCGCAAGCAAAAGCTTGATAAGGCATATACGTTTATGGCACGTATTGGTCTGCCTGGTGGTGTCTGCACACCTGATCAGTGGATCGTGGTTAATAATCTCGCTAATTTTTGCGCGTTTAACACGATTAAACTAACAACGCGGCAGGCTTTCCAGTTGCATGGAATTTTAAAGGGCAACTTGCGCAGCACAATTAAAGCCTTCAATGATGCAGCAATGACGACACTTGCTGCGTGCGGTGACGTAAATCGCAACACGATGTGTAATCCAAATCCATTTGCGTCCAATGTGCATGAAGAAGTGCAAAAGCTCGTTGAGGAAATCGATGCCTATTTGAAACCGCAAACCTCTTCCTACAACGAGATATGGTTGGATGGTAAGAAAATTGAGCTCGATCAGCCCGGTCGATCTCTTGATTGCGGTGGCTCGGAGGTGGAGCCTCTCTATGGCGAAACGTATTTGCCCCGCAAGTTTAAGATTGCCGTCGCGATTCCGCCAAGGAATGACGTGGATGTATTCGCACATTGCCTTGGGTTCATCGCAATCGTAGAAAACAACAAGCTGGTTGGATTTAACATATCGGTTGGTGGTGGTATGGGCATGACCCATGGTAACGAGAAAACATTTCCACGTTTGGCAGACGTAATTGCCTTCTGTACGCCTGACCAAGTGGTGCCAGTCGCCGAAAAGATAGTGACGATTCAGCGTGACCATGGTAACCGGGTCGACCGGGCCAATGCGCG
>CAZUYZ010000077.1:0-3935 GCA_964624365.1 uncultured Puniceicoccaceae bacterium | reverse complement strand
GGGCATGATGCAGTAGATGTAAGAAGTGAAGGCCTTGGTGGAAGTAAAGATGATAAGTTGTTTGAGTTCTGGCAGAATTTTGGGGCTGTTTTTTTTAACTACAGATAGAGACTTTTTTCATACCATTCCTCATCTGTATCCAAAGCATCACGGAGTTTTGGTCATTGCATTAAAGCAGCCAAATCGCGTAAAGATTCTCTCTAAACTTAACTGGTTTCTAGAGAACTTTGCGTCCATGGAGATCCACGGGCGGGTTTTTCAACTAAGAGATAATACTTGGTCAGTGTATCCTCAATTATCAAATCCTAAGAATAATCATTGAGGAACTTTTTTCTCTACGAATACTATTTCCATTCAACCAAAAACCTGCTGTCGCAGGCCCTGGATCACTGCCAGATCGCCCCAGTCCGTTCCTTGCATCGAATTGACTTTCGGTGGATACTTGCGCCCCTTTTCCTTTTGCCAGGCGCCAGTAAAGCCTCGGACAAATTCAGCTGAACCTAAAATCGCTCCGTCGGTAAAGTAACGAACACGGCAACGCAATATGACTGTCTTTGGTAACTGCCCTTGCTGCTTCTCCAGCACTTTCACTGCTGCGTCATGGTCGATCAATTTGCCCTTGCTCGTCCAAGGATGCGAGCCCTTGCCAAAAATCAACTGTCGATGTGCCGCCAGAACTTCTTTAAATGAGTGACTTCCATCCTTCATTTTCTTCAGCTTCAGTGAATCCGCCCAGATAAACGCAAGTCCAAGCTTAGCCCGTTTTTCACCCGAAACTGCTTCGGCATAGCCACAAAAGCGATAGCCCTTAGGATCTTCAACGATATTTGCCCGCACCGGATTTAGATCGATGTAAGCGGCCATTATCTGCAATGGATTACCCGAACCTTCAACCAAGACCGACTTGAACCGATCTGCCCACAAAGTACCGTAGCGTCGGTGGTTACGATTGAACCAAACCGAAAACCGCTGCTTAACCGTCTTCATAAATTCGGATACATCTGCCATACGGGCAAGCAACTTGCGACGAATTGCTTCGGCCTCATCAACGCCTTCCTTCAATTTCTCCTCCATTACCTTTGTCGAAGCAGTCTGATATTTAGTCGGTTTGGGATAGAGCACCTTATAACGTCGCATCAGTTCAGCATCCAAAAGCTTTTCAGGCTCCGGCACACGCACCAAGACGTGGAAGTGATTGGACATGATACAATAAGTGAGAATCTCCACCCCTGAGAAATCAGCCACCTGCCAGAGCATCTTACGCAGCATCTCCTTCTCCCTATCTTTAAAAAGCATCTCGCCGTTCACTGTACGCGTTATACAGTGATACACCGCTACTGCTCCACTTACTTTCATACGCTTGGTTCTCATAATATTTCTAAACCAAGGTCATTTATCTATATCATGTCAACTAAATTTTGACTGTCCCTAAAATTTTCCCCCTAAAATTTTCCCTAAAATTTTCCATCATCACAAACATACCAAAGGCAAACATCATCGTATTGCTATAAGTCATGTAGCACGTAAGCTTGTGCAAATCATTTGGGCAACCTGCCGCAGTGGAAAAGCCTTCGATCCGAATAAAATTTGTAAAAATTCCACTTGATCTTTTTATAGCTTGTCTAGGGATAAAAAAAGCTTATCGGACAAAAGGATAAAGATTTTCAGCACGTTGGCAGAAATTCTGAACACTCCAACAAACAATTTACAAATTTTTGCCCTTATTTTCCGCAAATAGCGTTCACCGTTACATGAATCTTCGTGACACACAAAAAAGAAGTAACAGCTACAGTCGAAAACTTGCAGTACACCTTTCGTCTTTTGCAGCTTCATAAACAAAAAAAATCTCGTCATTTCTATGATAAAAGCTCAGTTCTGCAGTCCATGTCCCACCTCCATCGCCTCCACTTAAAATCAGCATATGGTTATCAACCTCAACAGAATTGACATCCAAAAACGATGCCATCCGACCAAGAAGTGGATAAGACATACAATCAGTTTCAATGGATACGGCGACATATTTATTTCTGTCACCAGGAAACCCACCCCACATTCTTGATAGGTCTTGTGTGCCTTGTATTCTGAGCGATCGCAGGAAATAGCTCTTACCATTTATATCAAATATCAAAGTTTTAGTTTTAGTAAAATCAACGGGGCAATCATACCACTTCCTCATTCCATGGCCTTTAAAAGTGATGCCAAGAAATAGAGAGAAAATTACTATAAAAATGATACATATTATTAAAAATAACAATGAAATAACTGACGCTTTCTTCATTTCGGGCAATCTCCAGCATCGACAACTTCCATTGGAAGTGATCCTCCGTTCTCCTCAATTGCATCCTCAACGGATTGAGAAAACTCTGCATCGCATGTAATACAGCCATCAGAATAATTTCTCTGCGGATGCACCATAATATCACTTCTTTCTGTTCCCATAGAAGTTGTAACTCCACCACTGTCGTTATTTGAAACCACAGGAGTCCTTCCATCATTACCAGAAAAATGAGACCCATTCCCATTCCGATATCTTCCCATGTCTCTATTGGTCACTGTGTATTCTCCTGGTTCCAATGGACCGTTTCTACCATAAGGATCTCCAGGTGTTATAGACTCAGAATTTCCCCCTTGGCCTGAGGAATAATCATTGCATTGACTAATGCATAAAAAACCTGGATCACCATCATCATTAATAGAACAAGTTTGACTCCATTTGCCTGTTCGCCTTCCGTTACAGTCTGTTTCCCAGCAACGGACGCACTTCATAAATTTTTTCAGGCCTAAAATATCTACTAAATTTATGGCAGCATTTCGAACCATTGCATATGGATTTAACCCACCGGATATTCCGATTGGATCTCTATTTGGCCACCTGCCCATCACCGGATCATAGTATCTGAAGCCGTAGTAATACCAGTCGAGGTTTTCGATTAGTGGCTTGGTGGAAAAACCATATTCGCCAATTATGACACCTTCAACTATGTTGCCGAAAGGATCGTAATCAACGCGCATAATTGGAGTACCACTACTGTTCAGTTTTTGCGTGATATTTCCATTGGCATCAAAGAGCGTGTATAGCGAACCTTCTTTTAAGAGGCCACCAACACCGCCTGCTCCCTGAAAACTGCCGCTCAGATCGAGACCCCAAACATTTACGCTCCCAAGCGTGAATGTTTGCCCTGGGCCTGTCGAAGGGCTGACCTCAATTACAGCAATGCGATTCCAGCCATTATACACATAAACTTCCACATTAGTACCATCGTCTTTTTTGGCTAAGCGGCCTTGGTAGTCGTAAGTAAAATCGATCGTAACTGTTCCGTCCGTCGCGGAAGCAAGCCTGTTTTCATTGTTCCAGGTGTAGGTCCAACTATTGCCGTCGCCAGTTAAATTGCCATCCTGGTCATAGGCTGGACTAGCTAAAGATATTGCAGTGTACTGGTTTAGCTCGTTCGTACTATAGTTACCAGTTACAAACCCACTTGCGGACTGGCGATTGCCGATCTTGTCATAAGCATAAGTCGGATTCCACTTAGCTGCAGTTTCAATAGCGTTTGAAGAACTAATCACTTCGCTGTAACCATTGTAGCCAAACACATCTGTGCTTGTGGTGTTGGTTGTGCTACCCGACTGCGCCCGATCAGCGCGGCGACCCAAAACATCGTAGGTGTAAGTATATTTCGAGAGGGACGCTCCGGATGCCTGATTGTCGATAATCGTCATTAAATCGCGATTGGTCTCGTAGGAATAAATCACATCGTGATACGGCGCTGCGATTGAGGCAAGCAGATTGCTGTTCGGCTCATAGCCGTAAGCAAAGGCGTCACTGCCATCGGAAACTGCTGAGAGACGACCGAACGTATCGTAGGAGTAGTTAACCGCTGAGAGTGCAGACGACGCAGAGTCTTCCAACGTGTAACCGACAGAACGTCCAAGAG
>CAZUYZ010000076.1:0-3931 GCA_964624365.1 uncultured Puniceicoccaceae bacterium | reverse complement strand
ATTAATTCTACATTGTTAAGTTAGAAGAAAATACTCATTTATCTGTCCCAAAACATTTTATATGGTTCAAATTAGCAGTCTACTGGAGGGAAATGCTCAGTCATTTCCGCACGTTGGCATTGGTACTGCGGCAACGACGGAACGTTGCCCTCCAACTTAACAATGTAGAAATAGGAAACAATCGCTTATTCTCGCATTGCATCCGAGGCGGTTGATTCTATTTTGGCGTCCCGAAACTTTATAAATATCAGGGCACGCCAAGACAGAGTTTAGCTCCTTGGATTCTGTCATAAATGTCATGGCTTTAGAACTTATTAAACATTTCAGATGAAATGTCCCTGAATATTCTTCTATATGGTTATAATCTTGACGCGCAGGAAAAGCTTTTGGTTACTGACAACATTCTATTGAAATGAGGTATAAGTAAAATGAAGACAATAGCTTATAAATCCGGTTATAAGTACCAATTAAGTGAAGATTATTCTCAAGTTGCCATCGGTATCAAACCAGAAGAAGATGCAAATTTGTCTTATGTTGAACTAAACACTAATGGCGATCTTTTCATTAGAGCAGGATATGCCTGGGATGGGCCATCTGGCCCCACGATAGATACGAAAAATTTTATGCGAGGTTCACTGGTTCACGACGCTTTGTACCAGTTAATGCGTGAAGGGCTTCTGAGCCAGTCTAAGTTCCGAAATAAAGCAGATCGACTCCTTCGTATCATGTGTCGCGAGGATGGTATGTCACGAATTCGTGCATCCTGGGTTTACTATGGTGTCAAATGGTTTGCAGAATCTGCCTCAGACGCAAAGCAGAAACGAAAGGTTGCTTATGCGCCTGCAAAACCTTCTGAAAAGCATCTGGCTTGAGTGTGTTTAACGGAGAAGTCAGGAGTTGAGATTTACAAATTAGTTGAGTTAGCCTCGCTTACTCTGGCAGCTGGGGAGTAACGCGTTACACATCGGGAACTGGTCGTGATTTTGAGGGAAGTTTTAAAGTAAATCAGATCAAGCCACCTGCTTGATAACTTTGTCGAAATCAATTGGTAATGGTGATCGAAAGTGCATCACTTCATCTCGATCAGGGTGTTGTATTTTAAGTTCGGCTGCATGTAACATCACACGAGGGACTTTAATGCCTTTTAGTTGATTTGGCCTAAAGCCATAGGTTGTGTCGCCCAAAATCGGATGCCCGATGCTGTTCATGTGCACACGAATCTGGTGAGTGCGTCCAGTGTGGATGTTACATTGTACTAGCGCGACTCTATCAGCAAATTTCTTTTCAATGCGCCATTTTGTATGTGCCGGTTTTCCTGAATCGACGACTGCCATTCGCGTGCGCACGATGGCGTGTCGTCCGATGGCTCCTGTGCAGGTTCCGGAAGTTTTGCTGGGTATGCCTGTAAGCAATGCAGAGTAGCGTTTATAAACAGCGCGCTCGTTGAATGCGGTGGCCAAATAATGATGGGCCCGATCGGTTTTTGCGACTACAATGAGTCCCGTAGTTTCCTTGTCCAGGCGGTGTACAATGCCGGGACGTTTTGGAGCGCCTACAGCGCTCAGTTGATTGTTTGTATGGTGTAACAGGGCGTGGACTAATGTTTTTTCGTCTGTGCCATTGCCAGGATGAGTCACCATGCCAGCAGCTTTATTGACCACAATAATGGATTGATCTTCATAGACAATTTCGAGAGGGATATCAACAGGGAAGGGCCCGTCTTCATCATTCGGTTCGTCGAGCGCTGCCCGCAGTAGACCCTGGCAATTTATCTTAAATCGTTTGTCGATGATTTTGCCGTTAAAGGATACTTGCCCTGCATCGAATGCTTTTTGAAGTCGAGTACGGCTAACGTCATCAAACTCAGCGGCAAAAATTTTGTCAGCTCGCTCAGGTTTAATGCCGTCCGGCACAGAAAATTCGATAACGCGCTCAGCCATATCAATCCAAAAGATTGCGGGCAATTTCGCAATCTTTGGCAATCTGTTTCTTCAACAATTCAATGGACTCAAATTTTTGTTCCGGCCGTATAAAGTTCAGCCACTCGACTTCAATCGAGTCACCGTAACTTACTTCTGTATCCATTAGTGCATGGATTTCCAACAAAGGATCATGGCTTTTTGAATCTACCGTGGGCCTAACTCCGTAATTGGCAATGCCAGGGCTGAAGGTTGCTGCCTTTGAAGATCTAAATTGAACGCGGTAAACTCCGTATCTCGGCTGACATTCTGGAGACCAGAGGATGTTGAGGGTGGGGAAGCCGATCGTGCGGCCTAGCTTATTACCTTCAACCACTCTACCGTGCGAATGGTAGTTGTAACCAAGCAAGTCATTCGTTCTCTCAATCATCCCGGTTTCCAGCTCCTTTCGTATTCGCGTGCTGCTTATAGGCTCGCCATTGTGTTTAATGCGTTCGGCACTGAAAACGTTGATTCCCAGTTGATTGCCTGACTGGATCAAAGTAGTGACTGAACCCATTCTCATTTTCCCAAAGCGGAAATTCTCACCCACATAGATCGATTTTAAAGTAGGCAAAGCTGACTGTAACTCTGATAGAAAGTCTTCGGCAGAAATCGACGCAAATGAGTGATCGAATTGCTTGCAGATGACAATGTCGACACCGAGCGAAGTCAGCAGCAGTTGTTTTGATTCGATAGGCATGATCAGGCGTGTCGGATTTTTCGGGGAAAAAAGACGACTCGGGTGCGGATCAAAGGTTAATACACCACTGACTCCACCCAATTTTTGTGCCGATAAAACTGCTGATTCGATAACTGTTTTGTGGCCTAGATGCACTCCATCGAACATGCCGATTGCCAAGTGTAATTCTTTGTCCAGACCATTTAACTCTTCAAAACGCTTAACGGAAGAAGGGTATGTCATTTCAAAAATATAATCATAATTAAAATTTCGGGATCAGAATAGAAAACGTCTAGAATTCAGGTTCGACTTCAAGTTTCTGACCAGCTGTAAGAGTAAATTTTCCCTTCAAGTCCGCATTTTCATCATTGCGATAGACCTGCAATTCTATCGTCTCATTTTCGGGTATTTCAACCGACCAACTCCATTTTCCGATCTCCTGAAATTCCATCTCTATACCTTTTTTCCAGCTGAGTCTAGAGCTGCTGCCCCTTAAAAACGGTTTATTACCGATTCCCATTAGTTTATTGACCACCAAAGTAGTCGTAATTGGATTTTTTGTGGCTGCTTTGGTACCTTTCTTTTTCGACGTATTAGATTTCTCGGGTTCAGCTTTCAGTTCAAAAAGATCATCGTCCATCATCAAATCAGCGCCCAGTGAGACGGAAAAATCATCTGGAAGCTGCTCAATAATGTCCGAACTTTCTTTAGGTTTTGAGGAGTCCGCAGTCTTTATCTCACTATCTTTGGAAGTCGTCTTGTTTTCCGGATTAATGATGCGGCTTACCGCAGTAGAAGCAGCATCCTGCTTCTCCTGAATAGCACGTTTTAAGAGACTTGTATCCTTCTTTTTGGATGATTTTTCCGTTGAAGGTATTTCGTTTTTTATCTTTTCAGTTTTCTCGACTGGAGTTTTAACGGGCTGTTTCTCTTCTGCTGTTTCCAAGGCGCTAATACGCACTTGCAATGCATCCATTGACTTAGTTATTTGTGCTATGGAGTCGTTGATTTTCGCTAAGTCTTTTTTTATAGCGACTGATGCTTTAGTTGTGTCTGTTCCGGATGTTTCAATTGCGCCAACACGTTTTATCAAATCAGCAAGTTCCGGGTGGGGTGCCTGAGTTTTCTGATCAATAGCTGAAGTCAATAATTCATAGCGTTGATCGTCCAGGCCAGACCGCGATTCGAGTTTGTTTAGTTTGGCATGCTGTTTCAGCAGAGTAGATTCGAAGCTTTCGACCTGCTTTTTTAGCAATTGAGACTCAGCTGAACGATCTTCCTTTTCTTCTCG
>CAZUYZ010000075.1:0-22307 GCA_964624365.1 uncultured Puniceicoccaceae bacterium | reverse complement strand
CTGACAAAACGACCAAGAAAGGCTCGTAAATGGCTAGTAAGAGTCGCTGGAAAACAGCCAACATTGCTGGCACATTGGAAATATGGGATACTTCCTTCGTGAGGATGATGGGAGCCGTATGAGTCGAGAGGTTCACGTACGGTTCTGAGAGGGCCTGGAGGTGAAATTCCTCCGGGCTACTCGCCAAAGACCGACCCAAATTGCCGGATTAAAATTATAAGATTTTTGCGTGTGTGCCGGCTTATTGAGAACAAAGTTAGCCTGTATCCGTTACGTCCAGGAAATGCTCGGGCATGCTAGACTGAACACAACGGAGATTTACACTCGGGTGAATATCCAGAAACTGATGGAGGTTCACCGCTTGACCCATCCGGCGAAGTTGCCGAATGAATGAAGTTCGCAATAGAAAGCTGGCAATTATCCCGGAAATCGTCATGTTAGTTGCCATGTCTTTAATTGAAGAAATCGTCGAAGAAGTGAAGAACCTTCCTGTAGATAAGCAGAAAGAAGCTTACCGCTTGGTGCATGGTTTGCGTGAAGGTGTCATTGCTGAACGTCGTTCTCATCTTGAGAAAGTGTTTAGTAGCCTGAGTATTGAAGAGGCTGAAGAGTGGGAAAGGAACACACTATCTTGCCGTAAGATCGATGTCGAAAGCTGGTGAATCTTTGCTACTGGATAGTAGCGTGATCGTTTTTGGTTTTAAATCGCATCCTGCTGTTCTGGATGTGCTGGATCAATCTGTTCAGATTTATGTGCCTGTGATTGCTTACGGTGAGCTATATAACGGAGCACTCAAGTCTCAGGCACCTGAGAAGAAGCTGAAGCAGTTGGGTGAGTTTATCAAAGCAACCACTTTGTTAGATGTGGATTGGCATACCGCCCAGTGTTACGGAAAAGTTCGTCGTAGACTTGAGGAGAAAGGGCGGCCAATCTCCGAGAATGACATTTGGATTGCGGCTCTGGCCTTGCAGCATAGTTTGCGTTTGTTTGCGAGAGATCAGCACTTTAATGAAATCAAGGGGTTGGATGTGCTACAATTAAATGACTGACTTTTCCAGCCGCATATCTGTTGGTGATTACTCTGAAGAGCGCGACGGAGTGCGCAGTGAACCAAAGCTTTAGTATTCCAACTGTCTTTTTAAAAGCCTTGCTGTTACGACGCCAAGGCTTTTTCTTTTATCTGCTTTTAGTAGTTGCCAGCATGTTGTCGGTGACGGAGCACGAACCAAACTACGGAACCGCCTATCGAATAAGCCGAAACGTTGCCGAAAAAAACCTTTGTTCTTTGATGTTCTTCTCCGCCTAAAACCGCGCCGGGAGGTCTCTTTTTGAAATAGCCGATTGCGTCGGGACTCATTGCCCCGCAAGCCGCATCTGCGCCGGGAAAAACGGTGTTTGTGCCTACGACTCGCGTCGGGGTTTTACACAAATACCTCTATGCGAATGGAGCTCCAGTGATGCACACCGATCCGAGTGGCTACTTTAGTTTAGCCGAATTAGGCACTGCTATAGGAGTTGCAACAAGATTGCTTCATATAACCGCGATTGGTACAACAATTGTTCAAACTGTGGTTGATGTAGCTATATATCATGCTGTTTATAACGGAAGTTCACTCGTTTTTTTTAATTGGAATTGCCCGCAATGCCTTTATTTATGCGGCTGTCCTTATTTCGGTAACTTTTTGTGCATGACTACATCGACTTGACTGAAGCTTGTTTTTCTCTGCAGTCCCTGATTTTAGGGCATCTAGAGTCTTTTGTGTGGTTCATTTGGATCAAGAAATTCCCTAAAATATTAAGTGATTAAGCCTCTTCGAGTAAAGCAGAAATGTGATTATTTTAACTTCCAGCATGCCTACAGGTTTTGCCCCTAAAATTCCATAAGTTATTCTTTTTTATGAATTTATATTAAATATAAGGGGGTGAACTTCCGCTCAAGGAAGTTCATGAGCGAACACATCCGGCTAAGCTCAAAGAAGACAAAGGGTAGGATTGCAAAAACTCAAAATAGCCTCAACTATTATGCGTATGAATTTTACAGTTACATTGGATCGTGACGAAGACGGTGTATGGGTGTCAGAGTGCCCTTCGATTCCCGGTTGTGTTAGCCAGGGAGAAAGTCGTGAAGACGCTCTGGGAAATATCCGTGAAGCAATAGCGCTTTGCCTTGAAGTACGTTCCGAGCGCGGGATGCCTTTAACGGTGGAGACCAAGCAAGTCGAAGTTGCTGTTTGAGATGCCGACACTTCCGAATTTAAGTGGCAAAGCGGTGGTCAAGGCCTTCGAGCGCAACGGTTGGTAGAAAGCTCGTTAACGAGGCAGTCACGTTGTCATGGTCAAAGACGGTAGCATGGCCACTTTGTCTGTACCGGATCACTCCCCCGCTCCGCCCCTGGCTATTACAGCTTTTGCCGTGCTCCCCACCCAACTTAATTTTATATCCAATTTTCGCTTAACGGTCGGCTTGTCCCGATAATCGGGACTCAAACAATCAGCTTGGGAAAAAGAGACATAAAATGGAGTTGGGCGCTCGCCGGGCAAGTCAGCAGGGGGCTCCAGGCTGAACATATGCTCTGCTTTGATTCAGTGGTGGATCTTTTAGAAATCGGGTGACTTGGAAGTTTGACAAAAGCAATAAATATATAAATATTGCTTTAATGAAAACAACCATAGATTTGCCAATAGATATTTTAAAACGTAGTAAGATCGAAGCAGTTAAGCGGCATACAACGTTTAAGAATTTAGTAGTTGAAGGGTTGACATTGCTTTTGAGTGAGGAGTCACCCAAAAGCATTCCAACAGGTGCATTGTCTCGTTTGAAACAGGGGTATCATTTAGGTTGCTCTCCTCTTTCGCGTGAAAAAGCTCATGAGCGTTGAATACTTTTTTGATACAAATATTCTTCTATATGGATATGATCTTGACGCGCCGGAAAAGCGTTTGATTGCGGGTAATATTCTTAAAAACGCTTGGGAATTTCCGGAGACGATTGCAGTAAGCGTTCAGGTTTTGCAGGAATTTTTTGTTAATTTTACCCGAAAAGGTCAGGAATACTCCGAAGCTCGCCTGCTTGTCGAAGATTTTTGCCACTGGAAAGTTGTGGAAAACTCTCTTTCTTTGTTTGGTAGTGGTTTGGCAATCCGTGAGCGTTGGCAACTATCTCTTTGGGATGCTTTAATTGTGGCCGCTGCTGAGTTCAGTGGCGCTGATAAATTGCTTACAGAAGATTTAAACCATGGCCAATACTACGGTAAAGTGATGGTCATTAATCCATTTTTGGATAATTCGATTAAGTGGTCATAAAAAGGGTCATATAAACCCAGTGCGTATCGAGTAGATAGCTCAACTGTCGAGCGCCTCCCACTCGCTGCTAGCATCATCATTTACAATGTCTACATGAATGGCTGCCGTTTGTGGGCAATCGCCCATTATCCGATTACCTTTTTGTGGCGGATCAATCGGGATAATTCTAGCGAGTGGCTTCCCCCGTTTGGTAACGACG
This sequence comes from uncultured Puniceicoccaceae bacterium, assembly GCA_964624365.1. GTDB lineage: Bacteria > Verrucomicrobiota > Verrucomicrobiia > Opitutales > Coraliomargaritaceae > Lentimonas. The sequence goes on along the minus strand of CAZUYZ010000075.1, from coordinate 18,804 downwards.
ACTTCTTCGCCGTAGTCAGCAACTTCGTTGAGCACGCCAACGCAGTGATTTTTAAATTCAGAAACAAGTAACGTTTCCACTTCTAAAATATGGACTGATTTATGGGCCATGTCAATTGCCCATAAAGAAAATTTTTATGTACCTCTAGAGATATGCAGTCGCTCGCTATAAGCTGCGCGCTACCAAGTTTTACATGTTACACTGCACTAGGTTCGGCTGAATTTGTACGGAGCTTGACAGCGAGAACACGATCGGAAATATCCTCCGAAAATCAATTCAATGCGTGGCACTGACTGGGGCGATCTGGCTTTGATCCAAAGCTTGTGACGAGAGGTCTTTGGTTAATCGAGTTGGATACGTAGAAGCTTTCGGAGTTAGACCACATCTGAAAAGGTTTGCAGATATTGAGTTGTGCCCGAGCGACATGACCAATCGAAGTCATCATCGTCCCGAGCACAGTGACAGAGACCAACCCAGATCGATTGCGATTTACGATGACGACTTCGATTTTGATAAACGAGTTTACACATTCAAACCTTTCTAGAATTGGTATAATGGGTCTAATTTGAACAGCAGGATATAGGAGGATGAGAGCTATGTATTTGCTTACTTTTTGCACGCTCAGTTACGATGTTGACTCAACTCGAAAGTAAAACGAGAATTCAAATCAATGAATTGTGGAGAACCTGTGTTCTAAAATAGTTGATTCCGAGTGTCCTTGCTAAAGCGTTTGAACTCACGAACTGGAAGCGCTTGTAGAAAATGCCGTCCGTACGACTTTGTCAAAACTCGAGAGTCAAGTAGAACGATGTTACCAGAGTCTTCCTGACGTCGGATTAGCCGGCCAATTCCCTGTCGAAATTTTATCAGGGCATCTTGTAGTGTAATGTCGTAGAAGGGATTGCCGCCTTTTTCCCGGATGTGTTCACAGCGTGCCTGGCTAACTGGATGGCTGGGATTGTCAAAGGGCAAGCGGGTGAGTATGACCTGTGAGAGCGCTGGGCCTGGGACATCAACTCCAGTCCAGAAACTATCTGTTCCAAATAGGACACCGTTGCCCGCTTTAGCAAATTGGCGCGTGATCTCGCTGCGTTCAGCACCTTGCCCCTGCGCAAATAGGGGACGTTTTTGTTCGGCAAAAAATTCTTCACAACGTTGATAAACCTGACGTAGATCGAAGTGGCTGGTGAAAAGCGCCAAGGTTCCGCCTTCTGTTTTGCAGGATAGCCAACCTATCATTTCAGCGAGATAATCCAGATCGAGTTGTCCTTTGCCGGATTCTGGAGTGGGTACATCCGTTGCGACGTAAGCATGGCAATTTCGTTCGTAGTCGAAGGGTGACGTTTCGATATGTGCCTCGGCTGCTTCACCACCGACTTTTTCTCGAAATGGTTCAAGGCTACTGCCGTCGGAAAGTGTGGCGCTCGTTAAAATAGCAGCAGTTTTTCGGCTGAAAAGCGCCTCGCGCAAATAGGGTGAGACATCGAGTGGAGCGCTCCGCAAAGTGACCAGCTGACCTTTTTTGCCACCGCGCTCGATCCAATATACGTGATCGTCTTCTGTTAGTTCAATAAAGGCATTAATCACATCACGGTAGCCAAGAATTCTACGGCGAGTATCACGCAGTTCGTCCTGAATATGCTCCTGCTTTAATTTTTGGATGATTGATCCGAGATGATCTGCAACTTCTTTGAGCGGGTTGGAGAGAATGTTTTCACAAAAACCAGGTTCGTAAACGCGGGTAATCGAGCGTTTGGTGAGGAAGCTCTCACCTAGATATTTGAAAAATTCGGAAGCGCCCTGGAGTGCATTTTTAACTATTGCAGGATCGGAAAATGGGCTCAGCTTGCGAAAAAGGCCGCGATGAGTTCGCGGATTATAAATACGTTTTAAAGCACGATCCAGGGCATAGGAGCTAACATGAATTCCAAAATGATCTGTAGCAATCGCCGGAATTCGATGCGCTTCATCCAGGACAACAAAATCGTCGGGGAGCAGAATGCCCGGAGTGTCACCAGTTGGCGGCATACCGGCATTGATCAAAGAGAATAATAAGCTGTGATTGACGATGATGCAGTTTGCCTGAAGCAGCTGTTTGCGGGCACGTTGATAGAAACAAATTCCGGGGTCGCAGTTCTTTTTCGAGCAAGTCGAGCTTTCGGCGTTCACTGCGTCCCAAACATCCGGAAGTGGTGGTGGTGATAGTTCTTGAATAATGCCGTCTTTGCTGTGCGCCGCCCATTTGGCGAGCCTAGTAAAGTCAGCCGCGGAGTCGCTTTCCAACCACTCGGTCTGTTTGGAGCTATTTATGTCTTTGAGCGCGTTGCTTAATCGGGTCGAGCAGCAGTAGTTAGCTTTGCCCAACATCATTGCTGTCCGGAAGTTTGCGTATCGTTTAAGTTCCGGTAGAGCTTTAAACAATTTCCGGCATAATTCCAGATCTTTGCTGCGAATTTGCTCCTGAAGTGTAATCGTATGGCTGGAGACGATTAGTGGACGTTCGCTGTTGACCGAGTGAATCAGTCCGGGGATCAGATAAGCCAGGCTTTTGCCCACTCCAGTGCCTGCTTCGAAAAGCAGTGGCGTATTTGTTTCCAGCGACTGTGCAACATGAAGCGCCATCGCCGACTGTTGTGGTCGATGATCAAGACCCAGGACGGCCTGTAGAAATCCATCTTTTTTGAAGATAGATTCCACCAGCTCGACTAGATATCCCAGTTGATTGGATTGACTACCTGCGTTTTCAATGAGTCCGATCATTTATTGAATGCATTTTGAGGTTTGATATTTGTCAGATACCATTACTACACTTGCTTATGATTCATCTTAAAAAAGACACAATAGCATTTCCTGTTTTAGACGATGAAATGCTCAAATTACTTGAGCCCTGTTTTGAGGTTAAATCATTTAAAGCGGGCGAAGATGTGATTGCTGCTGGGACAAAAGGCTACAGTTGTTTTTTTGTGCTTTCCGGGACTTTGCAAGTATTGGACGTTTCGTCGTATGAGCCTGTCGAGATCGTGGTTCATTCCAAGGGTGAGTTTACTGGCGACATCGATATGTTGACCGGACGCCCTAGTGTAGTTTCCATCATTGCGCAGGCCGATTCTCAGTGTCTTCAGCTTCCTGCAGATAAATTGCCTGAGCTGATGATTTGCCAACCTTCCGTGGGAGATATTATGGTGAAGGCATTTATCCGCAGACGTACGTTACTGCTGGAGTCCGGCTTCAGAGGCGTTCGCCTTTTAGGAGATCGTAAGTGTTCCCAATCACTAACTTTACAGGAGTTTTTTTATCGAAATGGAGTGCCACACGCGTGGATGGATACAGATCATCCAGAGACCAAAGAGCTTATGGCCGCGATCGGAGTTTCAGATAGTGAGCTTCCGGTCCTTACTTGTGGAAGAAAAAAAATTCTTACACGACCAACACTTAAGGAAGTGGCGGAGTACTATGGCATACATCGATCTGTAAGACCGGTTTGCTATGATCTGGTCATCATAGGATCAGGCCCTTCTGGCTTGGGGGCTGCAGTTTATGCTGCTTCAGAAGGGCTTTCTACACTGGTTATCGATCGAATAGGTCCAGGTGGTCAGGCAGGTTCCAGCTCAAAGATTGAAAATTATGCCGGGTTTCCAACAGGACTGACCGGACGCGAGTTGGCAATTCGCTCTTATTTGCAGGCTCTTAAGTTTGGTGCAGAGTTTATTGCGCCTGTTTCAGTTAGTAAGATTGGAAGAAACGAAGATGAGTCCTACAAAATTGAACTGTGTACTGGAGATTATGCTGAGGCCCGCACTATTATAATCGCAACAGGAATCAGTTATAGAAGTTTGAAAGTAGACGGCATGGATCGGCTGAACGGCAACGGTATTTTTTACAATGCGACTCAGGTCGAGGCGGTGGTGTGTGCCAAAAAAGTTGTTCACATTATCGGCGCTGGCAATTCTGCGGGACAGGCGGCTATGTTTATGTCTACTCATGCAAAGGAGGTACACATGCTGGTTCGCGGCAACCAAATTTCTCAAACGATGTCTTCCTACCTTCAGGAGCGCATTGAAAAGAATCCTAAAATTCACATTCGCTATCAGTGCGAAATGGTTGCTGTAGAGGGAGAAGGCTCGCTAAAAGCAATACATGTTCACGATAAAACTGCGGGCGGTACATCTGTCGAATCTACCGGGGGCGTTTTTATCTTTATTGGAGGTATTCCTTGTACGGATTTTCTGCCAGATGAAATTTTGCGCAATGACAAAGGATTTGTTTTAACAGGAGTAGATGTTGCGAAATCACCCAATTGGCAGGAAGAGCGTGATCCTTGCGACCTTGAGACCTCAATGCCAGGTGTTTTTGTCTCTGGAGATTGCCGCGCGGACACCACAAAGCGCGTTGCATTTGCGATCGGAGATGGGGCGCTCGCAATCACTTGTGTTCATCAATACATGAGTATGTAATCCTAAGAGTTGCTTCGATGCCTGGAATGAGCAGGGTAAATTTTAGAAAGTCTCATTTCCCGAAAATCGAAATTCGCAGAGAGGTGGAAAACTTAAATTTATATCCTATTTATATCCTAATAAGTCTACGTAAATTGTTCTGTATAACATCATGCCAAGAGTAAGCTTTTTGTTGTTTTGTCTGGCCGGGTTTAGCCCATTGTTTGCATCTCATTCAATTGAATTGAAAAATGGCAGTTCAGTTCAGGGTGAAATCATTCTGGAACGGCCCGATGCCTATTATGTTGATCTGGGGTTTGATCTGATGGCAGTGCCTAAGAGCGCAATACTTGCGTTAAGTAAATTGGACCCCAAAAGTGGTGAAGCGGTAAGTCTGCCCATGTTTGAGAAGCTCTACAAAGTGTCTGAGAATAGCAACGATCAGCCGATTCGTGAATGGGTAGAGCAACTGGGTGAAGCGGTTGCGTTGATTCAAACGCCAACAGGTCTGGGCTCTGGATTTGTCATACACAAAGACGGTTACGTGGTCACCAATGATCATGTGATTGCCGGAGAACATCGGATTTCAGTTACCATCTTTGAGAAGAATGAAAACGAACTTGAGAAGGTGACCTATGACAACGTGCGGATTGTTTCAACGAGTTCAGAACAGGATCTAGCCTTGTTAAAAATTGAATCTACTCGAGACGAACCGTTTAATATCGTTACGCTTGCCGCGGGAAATGGCGATGTTCGTGATGGGCAAACGGTGTTCGCGATTGGTAGCCCTCTGGGGCTCGATCGAACAGTTTCAGAGGGCATCATCAGTATCGCGAATCGCGTCATTGGAGGTCGACTCTATCTGCAAACGACAACGCAGATCAATCCAGGAAACTCCGGGGGGCCTCTGTTTAATATGCGTGGAGAGGTTGTCGGTGTGAATAATATGAAGATTGCCGCGATTGGCGCCGAAGGTCTTGGTTTTTCGATTTCCTTGCGCGTACTCAAATCATTTCTGGATAATCGAGATGCATATGCCTTTGATCCGCGCAACCCAAACACGGGATTCCGTTACTTGAGTCCACCCAAAGCAAATTCTCAAAGCCAGTAAGCACGTATGCATAAGCTACTAAATCCAAAAACAATTCTGACTGCCCTACTCGCTACTTTTGTCAGCGCAACGGCCACAGCAGTACCGTTCCAGCAGATTGCTGATGAAGATGTAGAGTTACTCTTCACCATTCGCAGTCTGAGCGAACTTAGAGAGCAATGGCTGGAACATCCAATGGCAGAAATTTTCAAGGATGAGTCTTTGAAAGAATTATTTGAGCGTCAGGGTAATTCCGAAGAAGCTATTATTAAGCCATTCTTCGAAGAAATCAAAGATACGTTTGGGTTGAGTGAAGATGAATTTTTCGAGCTATTTTCAGGTCAGGTAGGGTTGGCAATCTACAACATTTCGGACCAGATTCTGGAGAATGAAAGGCCGGTGGAGTTTTTTGTGATGGCTGAATTTTCCGGTGACACGGAGCGTCTTCGGGAATTGATGCAAATTCAGTTTGAGCGTAATGCGGAGATGCATAGGGAAGAAAATCCGTTGGCGGAGCACACCTGGGTGGAAGAAACTTTTATGGGCGAAACACTCCATTTCGATGAGACCTTCGACGGTGAGGAAACTCATATAGAGGACGGTTATGCTTTGGTGGATGACATCCTTGTGCTGGCAACGCCAGAAGCTCGTTTGCGGCAGGCAGTTGAGATGATTAAAGACGGCGCTGAAGCACCCTTGTCTGGTTCGGAGCCATATCGCCGTGCGCGTGAACATTCCGGTCGTGGTGATGTTGCGCTTTACATAAATCTGCTGGAATTAATGCCGCACTTGAACGCCAGTTTGGATGAATTGCCAATTGATGGTAACTTAGCGCTTTTGGGTGTTACGCCACAGAGCCTGAAGAGCGCGCTATCACTGGAAGCTATGGAAGGTCTATTTTGGGATATAGATCTCATCAAAGACGGCATCCTCAGCTATGGCGGCATCCTTTACAGCGAAAAGTCAGGTATTTTGAGTCTGTTTGAATATGTCGAGGGTGAATTGCCGGAAGCTCACTATGTGCCTGACAATGTTTTGAATGCTTTCGTTGCGCGGTTTGATATCAGCGAAATGTACCAGAGTCTGGAGGAATTTTTGAGCACTGCCAGTCCACAGATGCTCAGTATGATTGATATTCAAATGCAGATAGTGCAGACAAATACCGGAGTCAATTTGCACACCAGTCTATTGGAGAACTTCGGCACTAAGATTGTCGGCTTTGCAGTTTTGGAAGAAGATACTGTGGAGTGGACACAACCGCAGCAGTTAGTTGTCTTTGATCTTAGAGACGCGGAAGCGTTCAGTCAGGCGCTCAATGCGCTTATTGATAGTGCGCCGTTTGTCAGGCCTATGATGGAGGAAAGCAAATTTGAGGGTGAAACCATCTATAGCATTGTAACGCCTGGCCAGCCGTCTACGAGCGAGGGCGCAATTCATTACACAGTTACTCGCTCAAAATTCATTTTATCAATGGGCCATGTCAGCTTACTGCATACTGTTCTATCAAATATGAAAAATGACGACGATGGATTTTGGCAAGACCCAGATGTGCTCGCTTTGTTTGAAAAAATTGAACAGCCGAACGCAGTTGCACAAAATTACTATGATATGGAACAATTAATCGATTTCGTCTTTAAGTTTCTAAGTGGAATGAATCGTTTTGGCGGAGCTGCTGAACAGCTTCCGCCTACAGAGGTTCCAGAAAGCCTCAAAGGTGGTTATCGATTTATTTCAGAGACGAATGAAAATCCTGACGGTTTATTTTGGCGAGTGTTGATTGTAAACGATGAAAGTGAAGAATAATGTCTGAACGACGAAGACCACACATTTGCCGCCTTTTGCTTGCCGCGCTGCTGATTACTTGCGAAGCAACCGCGTTGTCTTTCTCTGGGCCCGAGGTTCTCAAGCTGGACTGGAGTACGCGTTCGCTAAATGTCAGCGATATAGACAACGATGGTCTAAATGATATGGCGCTAATTAACAACGATACCGCAAAGATAGAACTATTGTACCAACTTGCTGAAGGCTCTGGAGAAATAGGTCAAAAGCGCCAACTGAACAAAAATCGCTGGGACCCGGCACTTGAAGACGCCCACTTCGAAGGTGAGTCAATTACGATCGGATTTCCCCTGTTTGATCTCGCTGTAGGTGATCTGGATGGAGATGGGCGAGTCGATCTCGCGTACACAGGAAGAGAGAGTCCTCTAACAGTACGTTTTCAGGATGAATCCGGGAATTGGGCGGATGTGGAGGAATTTGATGAATTCGAGCCACTGGGGTGGACGGATACACTGGAAATTGTGGATCTGAATGCAGATGGTGAAGCAGAGTTGGTTGTTATCTCTGCCAATAGTCTTCAAGTAATTGCGGTGGGCGATGACAAACGTCTTTATCAAAAAGGAGATTATTACATAACAGGACAGAATCCCTTTAATCTGAAAATCGAGGATGTAACCGGCGATGGGCGCGCCGATATTGTGTACATCAGTTCCGATGGGAAACAATCGCTGGTAGTGCGAGAACAGTTAAAAAACGGCAGATTTGGTCCGGAACTGCGTTTCCCGTTTGACCGACCAGTGCGTGTACTTCACATATTGCCCCGCAACGGTGAGAAGGCTGCTACATTTTGTTCGGTCGATTCGCGAAACGGCAGTCTCGAATTTTTTAGCTTACAAAGAGAGCAGGCTGTAAAAGAGCGTGAAAGTCTGCTGACAAAACAGCCGAAGATTTATCCTATTTTTGAGAAAGGCCGTTTGGCGGCGAGCTATGCGATTGGAGATATTGACGGTGATGGATTGGAAGATGTGCTTGTGGCCAATCCCGACAAGGCAGAGGTAGTTCTCTTTTTGAAAAAACCTGGGTACTTTCAATCGCCGCAAACGTTTCCAAGTTTTTCGAAGATTTCTTCGATGGCGTACGGACATTTTTTTGAAGGTGATCAAAAAAATGTCGCAATTACCAGCGCTGGTGAGCGGACAATGGGTATCACTCGAATGAATTCGGAGGGTCGGATCGAATTCCCTCGGCAGCTCGTAATTGGTGAAGGAGATCCGCTGGTGTGTCAGGCAGTTAACCTTGATGGTGATGGCTATGATGAGTTGGCGCTTGTGTTGGAAAAGGACGACACAAAAATGCTGGTTCTCGCGAGTCCTGCAGACCGTAAAAATCCTGATTCCGTGTGGATAGAACTGGCACGTACTGAATTGGCAGATGTGAAACGCAAGCCAACCGCAATTCGCGAAGTTGCTATCTTTGAAGAAAATCGTTCCGGACTTATGGTTTTTGTGCCCAGAGAAGCGCCACTCTTTTTTAGCATGGATGATTCCAGAGAGATGGCTCTGAGTGAAGTTGCCCGTTCTTCAAATGTACGTGAAAGTTTGTTGAAGAATGTGCAGCCGTCGCAGATCAACGTTATAGATATAAATGCAGATGGTGAAAACGAGTTAGTCGTCGGGCAGGCCGGATATGCACGCGCATTGCGATTAAATGGCGAGAAGCTGGAAATGATGGATCAATTCAATGCACGTCGCAGTGAAGATAAGATTTCTGCAATAATTCCCTTTTATAAAGAAGATCACTTACAAGAGTTGATTTTTTATATAGAAGAGTCAGGAGCATTCCAGCAAATCAAGCGTAATCAGGACGGAGTGTTTCGCTACGACTCTTCGGTAGACGTCGGCAGAATTGAACTAACGGATTGGTATCAGTTGTCGAATCCTCAAACGAATACGGCTTTTATTTTTACAGGAGTGGACCGCTTCTGGAGCCTAATGGATGGAGCAGATGTATGGACGCGTGTCGTAGAGAAAAATTATGAAACCGATCTTGAAGATGTGTACTATAACTTTATCGATAGCGCAGATTTTGATGGAAATGGTTCTTTTGAATTAGTTGCTGTGGATGGACAAAATCACGTAGTGGAAATTCTGTCCGAGCAGAATGAAGGATTGGAGAGCACACTGTTTTGGGAAATATTTGAGCAAAATCTTCACTATCAGGGGCGTAATGGTAGTAAGACAGAGCCACGTCAGATAGTGATTGCCGACCTTAATAATGATGGGAAACTCGATTTTGCCTTTTTGGTCCACGATCGCATTCTATTCTATCCGCAGCAGTAACTACTTTGCAGAGAGTAAGTTTTTGGCTAATACAGAACAACGTGAAGTAATCGTATCGATCTTAGAGGAAGCAGATCGACCGCTTACGCGTGAAGAGATACTTAAGCGTGGACGCATACAAATCCCGCGTCTGGGTATCTCTACAGTAAATCGAGCCGTTCGTGAAATGACGGAAAATTCTGAGATCGTTGGGATTGAATATGCAGGTCAGCCGCGACGCTATGAACTGCCCGTAGGTAGAGAGCATCCTCATTTTATTTGCAGAACATGTGATCGGGTGTTCGACTTGCCAATGCCTATGCAGCTGCCGCCAGTTCAAGTGCCGAAGGGGTTTGTTGTAAATGGCGGTGAGATTGTTTACTCAGGAATGTGTGCGGAGTGTTCTGGAAAAACGAAAAGTGAGTGAATGTATAAAACGGAGTTCTTTTACAGAGCATTCTTCCACAGAAAATCACATAGCTTCCAACTTTTGACTCCTCTTTTAATTTTATCTTTTGAACTTTTTCCTTGAGCACCTTGCTCCAGCCATTCCGCCGATTGCTCCGCCCAGATGGCCTTGCCATGAGACACCGGATTGCCCCGGGAGAATGCCATAAATCATTCCGCCAAAGAAGATGATTACAAACACAGCAATCAAAATAGACTGAAAGTTGCGCCGATAAAACGCGCGTGCGATCAGAAAACTCCACCAACCAAAAACAAGTCCACTGGCGCCAATGTGAACGCTGCCCGGCTTCCCTAGAAGCATCACAACCAAACTACACCCAATGACTGCCCCAATCGAAGCAGAGTATAAATCACTCCGACTTCTTGTAAGTAGCAGAGTGCCGAATACTGCCAAGCCGATGGTATTGTTTAGCAAATGATAAAAATCGATGTGCAAAAAAGGCATCAGCAGTATGCCTTCCCAATGGTTCCAGTCTCCCGGGCGCAATCCAAAGCCATTCAACTGGCCGTGAAATAAAAGTTGATCTACGGCTTCAAGAATCCACAGAAAGGCTATAAATTCCCATAGAGGCAAGCTGCTGGGCGGTTTAGAACTCATGCCAAAGAATCAACAATTTATGTCCAGAAGTAGCAAGAAAACCCGATGCTTTTTTACAGTTTTACAGCTGTCTGTGTATGTTTGGACGACAAATGAAGATATATCGATATGATACTTTCCAATAAAACAAAATTTTTCTCGTCGATTCTCTTCGTCCTTTTATCAACATTTCAAATTGGCTCCGCCGCAACCGATTTCACACTGGGGGAAATCAAATCAAAGTTAAGTCAGTCCGGTAGCTATCGCTTTGTCTACCGAATGTTTTTCAAACTTTACGATGCGAATTTATACACAGATGCAGGGAAAGTAGCCGACATTGATAAGTTGTTTAACGGTGAAAACACCGTGTTACTTAAATTCAGTTATCTTCGGAAAATTAATAAGTCCATTATTTTGGAATCGTCCGAAAAAATACTGGCCAACAGTATGACGCCAGTTGAGTTGGCTTCAATTAAGAAGCGTGTTGATCGCATCAATGCGGCCTACAGGACCGTTACCCGAGGAGATCGTTCGGCGCTTTCCTATGTACCAGGAAAAGGGACAACACTTTGGATCAATGGAGAACGAAAAATCACGATTGAGGGTGACGATTTTGCCCGACTATACTTTCGGATCTGGTTGGGTGAGCGTCCCATTTCAAAGCAGATGCGCGATGAGTTGCTAAAGGGTGTTTTCGATAAGCGTTAGTTTTTGAATTTAGTTCAATGAGCACTGAAGATAAAAAAGCGCTTTTTGCATTGCCGATTGTTCTCCTCATAGGTGTCGGATTTACGGTGGCGATTGGAAGTAGCCGATGGACGGAAATTGATCTGTCAAAATCGATTTATCCGGTGGCGCTTGCCTTTGTGTTGCAGTGGATTGCATTTATTCCGTCTTACTTGAAAAAGACCGAGAAGTTCTACGACCTTGTTGGAGGTGTTAGCTTTATTTGCGTTACGAGCCTTTGCCTGTTGCTGGCGCCGACTCAAAGTCTACGTTCGATCGCCTTATTCATAATGGTTCTGCTGTGGGCTGGGCGACTGGGCACATTTCTTTTCATTCGGATCAAACGCTCTGGCAAGGATGGGCGGTTCGACGATATAAAACGGTCTTTTTTCCGCTTTCTGATTGCTTGGACTGCTCAGGGGCTATGGATTACCTTTACGCTGGCGGCAGTCATGGCAGTGATGCTTTCCAGTGAGCAACGAGGCGCCGACCTGTTTTTTGTGATCGGCTGTCTTGTTTGGATTTTTGGCTATACTTTTGAGGTAGTAGCCGATTTGCAGAAGTATCGTTTCAAGTCCATCCCCGAAAATAAGAGCAAATTTATTAAGTGCGGACTTTGGTCAATCTCAAGACATCCAAATTATTTCGGAGAAATAACTCTCTGGGTTGGCATCGCAATTATTGCGATGCCAGTTTTGAGCGGTTGGCAGTATTTCACACTGAGTTCGCCGCTATTTATTTACGGGTTATTGAGATATATAAGCGGAGTCCCCATGTTGGAAAAAACTGCAGATGAGCGCTGGGGCAGCTTGGAATCGTATCGGCAATACAAGCGTTCTACACCGCTCTTGGTGCCTGCGCTTTGTTGGCCTAAAAAAGAAGCCGGAAGCTAGAGGTTAGCGCTTTAAAACCTACTTATTTGGTATGACAGAGCGTGAACATACGCCTTTGAGGTTTCGCCATTTCTCCGCGTATGGGCTAGCGAGCATCGGCAAAGTTGCCGTCGAGATGATGCTTCAATTGTACCTGCTCGACTTTTACATACGCCTTCTTGGACTGGAGCCGATTCTCGCAGGCGCTGCGTTTGTAGTGGCGATTGTCTGGGATGCTATTAGTGACATTATCGTTTCAGCCGGTTTGATGCATGCCCGCAAAAAAAAGCTGCTATATACAACCGTTATACTGTTTGGCGCTATTATTTTGGCGGGTTCATCATACCTGTTATTTGCCGTTGAACCGGTAGAGAGTCAGTTGCACCTTTTTCTGCAACTACTTCTTGCCTATGTTTTTGTGAACACCGGAATGACTTTGGTTGATTTGCCGCAAACCAGCATGAGTGCAGAGTTGAGTCCGCGGTCAAATGAACGCAATAAGCTACTTGGATTCAAAATGGGGATGAGCATTATTGGCCTAATGGTTGGGACGGTGCTTCCGGGCCTTTTGCTTTTGCTCAAAGGTGACTCTGAGTCCTCCGTCATCGCATCCCGTACAGATAGCGGAGCGATCATTGCATTTCTTGTGGTTATTACAAGTGTGCTCACAGTGGCGGGACTTCGAAACCGAGATCGCGAGAGTACCGAACATCGCGAGATCAAAATACCGGATCTTCGTGAAGCTCTAAGCATTCTTAAGATTAAGACCTTTCGGGAAGTACTGTACGCAACATTGATTGCGGCGGTAGGTCGTACGATTAATTCTGCCCTGGCTTTTATTTACTACCGACTGGTGCTGAATCTAAGTGAAAAATCTGTTTCGCTGGTTATTCTTCCGGTATTTATGCTCAGTATTATCGCGTCTATTCCTTTTTGGATAGCACTTTCAAAGCGATATGGTAAAGCGCGCCCAGCCTGGATGTCTGTCGGAACATTGGGAGTGATGGGAATTGTTGCCTATCCAATTTTACCGGAAGGTATGGTATTGCCGGTATTGTTTGTCTCGATCTTAGGAGGCATTCTATGCGGCGCAGTCTTCCTGGTCGACTCAATGATTATTGATTTGATTGATCAGGACGAAAACGAGAGTGGAAAGCGGAAAGAATCACTGTTTTTTGCCATTCAAAAATTCATACTAAAAGCATCAAGAGCTGTATCGGTACTGTTTATAACCGGGTGCCTAAAAATTTTCGATCTAAACGTAGCTGATGAGCAAACCGGATTTATGGAAAAGTGGATTATTATCGGTCTTTTTGGATTTGCAGTCGGGCTCTGCTTTGTAGCAAGCAGTTACTATTTGAAAAAAACCGAAAGTCATTTTTAGCCAATCACCCATCAGAGGACAAAACCAATGAAACATCACCAAACAAAAAATAAGATTGTACTGTCTGCGCTGATTGCCTGTTCATTCCTATTTGTGAGCTGTCAATCGCCAAAAAATCCGTTTCCGACTGAATCCTACGTGGATCTCGAATCATTTATGGGAACTTGGTATGTTGTCGGATATACGCCGATTCTAGTTGATGGGAGAGCGCACAATGCCACAGAGCATTATTACCTGAGACCCGATGGGAAGATTCAGACGACTTATCAATACCGTAATGGCAGTTTTGACGGTCCGCTCAAAACGTTTCGCCCAACAGGGTTTGTTCACAACGAAGAGACAAATGCTGAGTGGCGCATGCAATTTATTTGGCCCTTCAAAGCAGCTTACCTGATAGTGCACTACGATGAAAATTTGGGCGAAACAATTATTGGCCATCCCAATCAAAAATATGCCTGGATCATGTTACGTGAACCAAAGTATGAAGAAGCAACTTACGAACGCCTTCTGAATAAGCTCGTTGAACTGGGTTACGATAGTGCATTGATCAAACGCTTACCACAGGATTGGGACAACGAAGCGCTTCGCTTGGAAATGATGAAGGAAGCAGCACCCAACGCAATCAACAAAAAGGAGTGGAAGAAGCGAAGTTCTTCTTTATCCCGGTAAGGACAATTGAGTCATCACAAATCATATCATCGGTATCGACCTAGGCGACAAAGCCCACGAAACTTGCACCCTTATTAAACTCTACATATTGAAATCCCTTAACATAAAGTCTGAACACAAGGAAGCAAGGCGGCATCTTTCATGCCGTGGATGATTTTCTTATCAGCAGGACAGAGCGTTGCCAAAATACCATTTAAATCTGCCTGCTGTCTTTTTTCATCAACAAAATAGTAGGGACAAAGACGAACTCGACTCTCCATTGCCTGAAGGCTGCCATCTTTCCGGTAAACAGGATGTTTTTGCCGACGCGGCTTGGCGTAGACCTGCAAAATATGTAGTGAGGTATCGGCCATTGTAATTGCCCGTTCGATAGCGTGTTTCCACTCCAAGCTGGAAGAATCGCTCCCCAGCGTCACGCTTCGTGCACCCCAGGCGCTCTCGTGAAAACCACTTATTTTGATAACCCAATTGCGTTCTTTCCGACTAGCATAGGCCAACTTCATCCAGTCCGTGATCGGCGTGCCATTAATAAAGGGTGCGTTTAGAACTGCATTCGGGGGCAGTGCCACTGGGTCGATCACCCAAGTCATCGGAATAATTTGCTTTAACAATTCGTGAGACTCCTTTGAGAGGTTCTCTTTCCAGAAATCTTTTAGTACATGATGATGAAAAAGCGCCAGATTCAACTTTTCCTCCTGAAAGGGACGCATTGGAGGTGTGAGCGCTACTTGAAAACCATCACATGATTCAACTAGGTGGCTGGCTCCAGGCACTTGATTCATATCAAACAATTCCCAAAAACGATAAATTACATCTATTTTCTGAGGTTCACCTTCAACATCGACACAAATCGTTTCACCCAGAGGAATCATTTCATTTGTGTGATAAACATACACACGCCGTCCGAGCATTCTTAAATTGCGGGCAAGCCACTCCATCTCGGGCCTGAACGTCTGCGTCTCATCGCTCATTAAAATAGCGATATGCGGCGCCTGTATACCTGTCGCACACCTGCTGAGCGCTTGATAAAAAGCTTCCAGCATATTTTTTTCACCTACGCCGATTAATGCATCTGCATGCGCTTTCGCGTACATCTGATTGAGAAAAACAGTAAGCCCAATTCCACCCGGAACTGAATCCATCTCCGTAAGCGCAAAGCCTTCATCCGTGATCAACAAGTCTGGTCGTATCACTATCGGCGTCTTACCACGCAGCGAATCCGACCGAGCATAGCGAACAAGCGCATCCGGTTTGCCACGATCAAGATATTCCGCAACCCAAGGAACACATAAGTCTCGATTTCGCAGAATTTTACTCCCAGCAACTGAGCGCAGATACAAGATCTCAATGGCACGATAAAACTCGTAACAAGCCTGGCCGATCCGTTCGATCTCCACCACTTGCGCTACAGTCAGTGGAAATGCCTCTGGAGAATAGCGCCAAGTCTTATTTTCGAGTAAATTTTGTTCGGCAAAAACACCTTGCAAAAAGGCATAGTCCAGCCCTTTTGTATCTGCCTTTAGATCACTACTCATCGTCAGATGCTCGCTCGGCCGCAGATCGACGCGATGTTGGCCCACCCGCTCGCAACCACATATGAATAAACGGGTCCAGTGCCCCATCCATAACGGCCTGCACATTCCCAGACTCGACTCCAGTACGAAGATCTTTAACCATTTGATAAGGTTGGAATACATACGAGCGTATCTGATTCCCCCAGGCAATGTCTCCTTTCTCACTATAGAACTTTTCCATCTCGCTGCGTTTCTCATCTTCCTGCTTTTCATATAGACGAGATTTCAGAGTTCTAAGAGCAGTCGCCTTATTCTTTATCTGCGAACGTTCGTTCTGACAAGTCACTACAATTCCTGTTGGAATATGTGTCAGCCGCACTGCAGATTCAGTTCGATTAACATGCTGCCCTCCCTTACCACTGGCACGGTATACGTCCGTGCGAATATCCGCGGGATCTACTTCAATAGCAGCATCATCCTCTAGCTCTGCAATCACATCAACCGAAGCGAAAGAAGTGTGACGCCGCGCATTGGAATCAAAAGGACTGATACGTACCAAACGATGTACACCGCGCTCAGCTTTTGCGTAACCAAAGGCATTAGATCCCGTGATGCGAATTGTCGCACTGGACACTCCTGCCTCCTCGCCCGGTGTGATATCAAGAACTTCCACACTAAAGCCCGCCTGCTCGCCCCAACGTGTATACATCCTCAAAAGCATATCTGCCCAGTCACAAGATTCTGTACCGCCGGCGCCAGAATTAATCGTCATTAGGGCATTGCACGCATCATTGGGGCCGCTAAGGAAAGACGCCAACTCCAGCTTATCCAGCTTTGGCTCAAGGCTCTTCAAGGTATCGACAATCTCCTGTTGATACATGTCCGTATCACCAATAGATTCATCGACTAGCTCCAGTAGTGCGACCAAATCATCCGCTTCATTGTTGAAGGCTTTGATGGGATTAACAGCGCTTTTTAGGCGATTGGCCTCATTGATCACTTTCTGAGCTGCTGTCTGATCATCCCAAAAAGTAGGCTCTGCCATCTGACCTTCAAGTTCAGTGATACGTTTTATCTTTGTATCGCCGTCAAAGATACCTCCAAATATGGCCCGCTCGGCGGATAATTTCTTCAATTTCAGAACGTACTTCAGGTGTGATCAAGTTCATTGTATAACCATTTTAAAATAGCCAAAAACTTTCTAATAGAGGATAACTCCTATATTAGTAAACAATCTTGTTGAGTGGATATTCGATAATGCCCTCCGCACCGTTTTCCTTGAGCGTCGGAATGATTTCACGAACAATCTTTTCATCAACAACTGTATCGATTGCAACCCAGGCCTCATCCGTCAGTCGATTGATTGTTGGATTACGCAGGGCTGGTAGCTTTTCGAGTATAGTTTCCAGTTGAGACCTTTTGATATTCAACTTCAACCCGACTTTTGAGTACGCCTCCAGCGCTGCCTGAAGCAGTAAAGCAATACGCTCGATTTTTGCGCGTCTCCTGGGATCTTCCCAGGACGCTTTGTTCGCAATCAGAACTGTGTTCGTGTAGAGCAAAGTATCGACAATTCTAAGGTTGTTAGCCTTCAGAGAGCTACCGGTCTCGGTCAAATCGACAATTGCATCCACTAAGTCAGGCACTTTCACCTCAGTGGCGCCCCAGGAAAATTCCACTTCGGCGGAAACTCCCTTATTGTCCAGAAATTGTTTGGTGAGATTGACAACCTCGGTGGCAATTCGCTTCCCTTCCAAATCTTTTACGGTCTTGATCATCGATGCCTGAGGCACAGCAATTATCCATCTGGACCGCCGATTGGATGCCCGACTGTAAACCAGATCACAAACCTCCACTACCTCCGAGTCGTTTTCGCGCACCCAGTCCTGTCCGGTCAGACCACAATCAAAATAACCATGCTCTACATAACGACTGACTTCCTGAGCGCGAACAAAGCGACCGTCCAAATCGCTGTCATCGAAGATCGGACGGTACGAGCGCGAACGTTTAGTCACATTGAATCCAGCCTTGTCAAAGAGAGTGATGGTTGAGTCTTCCAAGCTACCCTTAGGCAGACCAAGCATTAGCAAAGATTTTTTTTCCATAATTCAGAACGAACCTGATACAGTAGAATATTGGCACAAGCAAAAACTGCCGATATAGCATAAGAGAATGTTTCGTACTTTTTCGCCTGTTACGTCATAACACTTATGGTCTCACATTTTCAATTTTTCTTGTAACGCGCAGCGAGCGATTTACGCGTCTCCAAAGATATGCGGTTGCTCACTGAAGCTCAATGCGTTTAAACGGCATGACCCTTTCCGAAGTTTCTTAAAAAACTAATGTAAAGCCCCTAAAAGTTCCTTTCTTCAAAATTCGCACTATTCGTAAGCGATTTCTCTCTCTGACATGTAACGATATAAAATATTCGTATGGAAACGCTTTTCATAAAAACGCCTGACTTCAGAGGGACGAACAGTTGATGCTTGTGCATATCCATTGGGAGATAAGCAAATCGTCTGTATCGCTACATCCAGAGCCTCTAAAAATTCAGATTCCAACTCAGGACTTTGCTCATACCAAAATTCTGCTTCACGCAATTGATCGGCAAGTGCACGTTTGAGAAAGTAAATTTCCATCACCTGGAGCTACGTAATATCTCCTTTACTTGCTCGTAAGGGATTTCTTCCTCCAGCCCATTTTCAAGGTCTTCAAGACGCTTTTCGGCAATGCGCACCTGCTCTTCGTGATACTGCGCCTCTTGCAACTGATGTACATGGACGATCACTTTCTCCTGCTCCTTGGCAGGTAGCGCATCAATCTCTTCGATTACTTGGGCAGCGTTCATAAGAGTTAACATGATAGTTTCTGTAGATTCTTCAAGCGCTACTTCACCGCATGTGTAGCTTTTTGGATATCCTTGAGTTTTCAGATGCTTGCTTTCATCTAAATCTTTGAGGTAGTCCGCGAAGCA